>CAMKAR010000152.1 GCA_946410535.1 uncultured Bacteroidales bacterium | reverse complement strand
GAGAAATATTTCAAGTATTTTGCACGGGGTTGGTAAATTGTTGGTAATCAATGATATATAAAATCTTATTCGGGTGAAAACAGGTGGTCTAAGAGCACTTGAGACTGGATGGCGTCGCTATACATTCCGCGCTTCACGCCGTAGGTGGTCACCATCGTCAGGTGCAGTGCCTTGCGGGTCTTGGTCTGGGTTTGGAAGGCGTTGGCCTTGTGGCGCAGGTCCTCCTCGTCTTCCTTGCTGATTTCGTACTCGTCCTTGGCAAACTTCATCTCACACAGATTGATGACGTTGTCGCTGCGGTCGATGACGAGGTCGATTTGCGCACCGCGCTCGCCGTTGCCGCCCTTCGCGAACCACGAGGAGTCTTCGGAGAGGATGCCCGAAATGCCCAACTGCCTCTTGATTTGCGTGACATGCTGCAAACACAAGGTCTCGAAAGCCAATCCCGCCCATGCGTTGTGGGCTGGCGAGGTCAGGGTGTGCGTCCAATAGTTTTCGTCTTTGCCGTAATGCTCCTTCACGAAACGGTTATAGAACAAGGTGTAGAAATCCGAAAGGCGGTAGAGCGTGTTTTTCTTGTTGCTGCCGAAATAGCTGTAGGCCTGGATGAAATCGCTGCCGCAAAGGTCTTTCAGCAACTTGGTGAGCGTTCCGCTGTCGGTGATTTTGGTGGTTTCGACCAACTCGCTGCGCGTCAGCCCTTTGCGTTTCTTGCTGAGGGCTTCCACAATCTGGATGTAGGGTTCGGGGCTGTGGAACAATGTGGCAAACAGATGGTCGTATTCATCCCATAGCGCCCCTCTGCGCTTGAAGAAGATCTGGTCGATGTTTTCGGGGAATGACAATTCGGGGCTGAGCTGGCGCAGATAGAAAGGGATGCCGCCCATCGTCATGTAGCACTCGGCGATGGTCTTGCGGTTCCAGCGTATCTTGCGTGAGATGAGGTAACGCTCGGTTTCATGCAAGGTGAACTGTTTCAGGTAGATGCGCCGTGTGGCGCGGTTGAACAAACCGCCTTTGTCGGCAAAGATCTTGTCGGTGATCCAAGTGGTGGCCGAGCCGCAAACGACGAGCATCAGCCGGTCTTGCGCCGCTCCCCAGCCGTTCCAGAACAGCTCGAAGGCTGCGAGGAAGTTCGACTTCTTGGTGTCGAGCCAGGGCATTTCGTCGATGAACACCAACAGCCGTTCCTTGTTCAGTGAGGCGAGGTGGCGTTTCAGCTGGTTGAAGGCCTCAAACCACGTTTCGGGGACGGGTTGGCTTTCGCCGCTATATTCTTCGAGTGCGCTGGCGAAGTTGGCCAACTGGATGGCCTTGGGCTTGTTGTAGATGCCCGTAAGCACGAAGTCGAACTTGCCCTCAAAATGCTTCCTGACTAAGAAGGTCTTGCCCACGCGACGGCGGCCATAAATGATGACAAACTCCGCTTCGCCCGAGGCGTAACACCTATCGAGAAGGTTCAATTCGTGTTCTCTTCCTATGATTTCGTTGGAATTCATGGATTTATCCTTTTCGTTTGACCCTGCAAAAGTACAATTTTTTTTCGGATAACTTGACGGAATCGACCAAAAAAAAGCAGATTCCGTCAACTTATCGCCGATAACTTGACGGAATCTTGCAAAAAATGACGGATTCCGTCAAGTTATTTTTCTGGATTGCTTCGTCGTTCCTCCTCGCAATGACGCGAAGCGTGGTAAAGATTATTTTCCCTTCAGCGCTGCCTCGGCCTGCTTGATGGTGCCGCGCTCGCCGTTGGCGAAGGCCACCACGAAAGCGTCCTTGTAGCCCATGGCACGCAGCTCGGCTTGGCGCTTGGTGGCGGCTTCCTTGCTGGTAAACCTTCCCGAAATGTAACGGAACGCGCCGTTGTATTCGTAGACATCCACCTCTTTTATGTCTTTGAAAGCCTTGTCGGTGACGGGGACCCTCTTGTTTAGGGTGGCAAACTGGACTGAAAAATAGGTGTCGCCCGTAGCCGCCGGCTTTGTCGCTTCGGGCTTGGCTGCGGTGTGGTTTTCGGCCTCAAACTCGCGCTTGTAGTCCTCGAAGGCGCGATAGAGTGCCAAGGCCATCTGGGTCTGTCCCTTCTCCGAGTTGAGGAACTGCTCTTCCTTGGCGTTGTTGATGAAGCCCAACTCGACCAAGATGCTCGGCATGGCGGTCTTCCAAAGCACGAGGAAACCCGCCTGCTGCACGCCACGGTCGTGGCGGCCCCTGGCGGCAAACTGCTTCTGCACCTTGTCGGCGATGTCGAGGCTCTGCTTTTGGTACATGCTCTGCGACAGCGAGAAGAGGATGTAGGCCTCGGTGCTGTTGGGGTCGAAGTTGTCGTAGGCGTCGGTGTTGTCTTCCAGCAAGATGGAGGCGTTTTCCTTCTTTGCCACGGCGAGGTTCTTCTCGTTTTTCGACTCACCCATCACGTAGGTCTCCGCACCGTTGGCGGTGGTGGTGCCCTCGGTCGAGTTGACGTGGATCGAGACGAACACGTCGGCGTTGTTGCGGTTGGCGATGGCGGCACGTTCGCTCAGTTCGATGAACTTGTCGGTCTTGCGCGTGTAGACCACCTTCACGTCGGGCATGTTCTCTTCGATGTAGGCCCCAAACTTCTTGGCCACGGCCAAATTGATGGCCTTTTCAGTAGTCACCTTGCCCAAGGCGCCCGTGTCCTTTCCGCCATGGCCCGCGTCGATGACGATGGTCTGTATCTTCTCGCCCTTCTGGGCCAAGGCGCACAAAGGCAGCATAAAAATCAAGAGCAAAACACCAAATCGGGAAATCTTTCGTTCTATCATAGTGAATCTGGAATTAAATTGAACCATAGTTCATAAAGTTCATTTGTTTATCTTTGCAGCGAATTTCAAGCGTACAAAAGTAATCGTTTTCGCATTGACAAAACGCACGGCACATAAGAATTATTTTCCAATGGCGGCTTTTTCGTTGCTTGCCGCGATGGTCGTGTTGTTTTACGGCTGCAAGCAAACCGCTCATATTGAGAAAGATAAGCATGATTTTGAGCCTGTTGCAGTTGACAGCATTGTGGCTGACACGACCATGATACAGGAGCGCATCGTCGACACGATTACAATGGTGGTCGACAGCATCCTGACCGATTCGATTGTGCCTCCCGTCATTGATTCGTTGGCGACGAACGACACTTTGCCGCTTCCTGCCGACAGTCTCGCCCCGATGGATTCGTTGCGCTACGACACCCTGAAGCACACCAAGCGCCGCCGCATCACCCCGCCGCGCTCCAACTCGGCCATCGAGGTGCAGGTGATTTGCTCGGCCTCCGACTCGTCGTATCGCGACATGAACCAGAAGAAAATCTACTATTACGGCAACGCCGAGGCGAAATACGACGACATCACCCTGAAAGCCACCTGCCTTGAGTTCGACCTCGAAACCAGCACCTGCAAGGCTTACGGCGTTTTGGACTCGTTGGGCAAATGGCAGGGGAGGCCCGTCTTCACCCAAGGCGAATCGACGTTTGAGGCCAACGAGATGCTTTACAATTTCAAGACGAAGAAGGGCATCATCACCAAGGTGTGGACCGAGGAGCAAGGCGGCTACCTCCACGGCGAGCGCATCAAGCGCATGGACGACAACACCATCAACATCCGCACGGGCGGCTACACCACCTGCGACCTCAAGGAGCACCCGCACTACCAGTTCAAGTTCACCAAGGCCAAGGTCATCCCCGACGACAAGATCGTCACCGGCCCCATCTACATGACCGTCGCCGACATCCCGCTGCCACTGGCCCTGCCTTTCGCCATGATTCCCAACACGAAAGGCAAGAAGTCGGGCCTCATCATCCCCACCTACGGCGAGTCGGCCAACCGAGGCTTCTACCTCGAAAACGGCGGCTACTATTGGGCCATCAACGACTATTACGATTTGCAAATCCTGGGCGACATCTACACCCGTGGCTCGTGGGGCATCAAGCCGACGTTCCGCTACAACAAGCGCTACAAGCACAACGGCTCGATAGCTTTGGGCTTCGCCGTCAACAAGATAGGCACGAAAGGCGCCGCCGACTACCAGGAAAGCACCGACTTCAAGATCAGGTGGACCCACAAGCAGGACACCAAGGCCCACCCGAGGCGCAGCTTCTCGGCCAACGTCAACATCGTTAGCTCCAACTTCAACAAATACAACGCCACGACCGTCAACGACCAGCTGAGCAACACCTTCCAGTCGAGTATCGCCTACCAGACCAACTTCGCCGGCAAGGTCTACCTCACCGTCAACGCCAACCACAGCCAAAACACGCTGACGCGGCAGGTGACCGCCTCGTTGCCCGAACTCACCTTGAACGTCAACACGTTCTATCCTTTGCAGAATGTCGGCAAGGCAGGCAAGAAACGCTGGTACCAAAGCCTCAGCATGGGCTACACGATGAACGGAAAGATGTATGTCAACGACGTCGACACCGTGTTGTTCAAGGGCTTCACCGACGACTTTGGCGGCTGGGCACGCAACATGATCCACGACTACGCCCAAATGGGCATCAAACACACCATGCCCATCGGCGCCACCATCAAGCTGCTGAAGCATTTCTCGTGGACCAACAACGTGACGCTCAACGACTATATGTATTTCAACCGCTTCGAGAAACAGTGGGTCCACGACACCGACTCGACCGGCCATCTGCAAACCGACACCATCTTCGGCTTCCGCAACTTGGTCGACTTCAGCGTGAGCACCAAGCTCACCACCAAGATCTATGGCATGGTCAACTTTGCCAAAGGCCCCATCCGAGCCATACGCCATGTGTTCACCCCCGACATCGGCTTCACCTACCGCCCCAACTTCGGCGACCCGCGATGGGGCGTCTACGGCTCCTACATCGACGGCGAAGGCAAGGAACAGATCTACAACAAGTTCGACCGCGCCCTTTATGGAACGCCTTCGCAAACCCAGCAGGGACTGCTCACCTACAACTTCAACAACAACTTGGAAATCAAGGTGCCATCGGCTACCGACACCATCACAGGCTTGACGAAAATCCCCATCTTGGAGTCGTTCAGCATTTCGGGTAACTACGACGTCACCAAGGATTCGGTCAATTTCTCGCCCATTTCCATCAGCGGGCGCACCACCTTGTTCAAGAAGCTGGGCATCAACTTCAGCAGCTCGTGGGACCCCTATGCCGCCGACTCGTTGGGTCGCCGCATCAACCGCTTCGAACTCACCGAAAACGGACGGCTGTTCCGCAAGACGAATTCGACGTGGCGTTTCAGCCTCAGCTACAGCTTCAACCAAAACGACCTCAAGAAACTGAAAGGGGAGAAGGGCAGCCAGGCCCTGCGCGACGAAATCAACGAGAACGCCCGGAAGTCGGGCATGTTCGACCCCGACGAACTCAACGAAATCCTCGGCAACCCCAACGGCTACATCGACTGGACCACGCCCTGGTCGCTCTCGCTGAGCTACAACCTCACCTACACGACTTCCATCGCCTACGCCGCCTTCATGGGCATCGCCACCAACACGCATGTGCACACCATCGGCCTCAACGGCGACATCAGCATCACGCCCAAGTGGAAGATCTCCTTCTCGACCGGCTGGGACTTCGTCAACAACAGCATCAGCTACACCAACATCAGCGTCTACCGCGACCTGCACTGCTGGGAGATGCGCTTCAACTGGATCCCCATCGGCAGCTACAAGAGCTGGAACTTCA
>CAMKAR010000151.1 GCA_946410535.1 uncultured Bacteroidales bacterium | reverse complement strand
TACACTCTTTCCCTAGACGTGTGCTCTTCCGATCTTTGTCTTCATAACTTTTTAAATTTTAGTTAGTTATTAGGTTTAAAATCGTTTTCAATAATGTCAAATCCCAACAAGGAACACTCCTTTTTGGATACTGCAAAAATACAAAAAACTTGATTGAGACCACATTTTTTTTGTTTTTGTTTGCCTTTTGTTTTTCCGTTTTTTCTATTTTTGCCCCTTCAATTTGTTTTTATATGACGCTTATTAAGAAGATATTAGCCACGATTCCAATAATGTTTCTCACTTTTGCTTGCGTGGCACAGGAAAGCCATTCCTACCGTTTCACGCTTGAGGAATGCCTTCGTTTTGCCGTGGCCAACAGCTACGAACGCAAGTCGATGGAACTGACGGGACAATCGTTGGAAACGACCTACGAGCAGTCGAAACAACAACGCCTGCCTAACTTGAGCGCTTCGGTGGGACAAAACTTCTCGAACAACGAAAACGGTTGGTCTACGTCGGGCAATGTGGGCGTGGGTTCCTCGGTGACGATCTACCAAGGAGGAGCTATCAACAACACCATCGAGCAGAACCGCCTCAATGTGGAACGCAACACGGTGCAGATGGAACGCTACGACAACCAATTGGCCACCCAAATCTTGCAGAGTTTCCTCACCATCCTCGGCAATCAGGAGTTGGTGAAATACCAACAAGAGGTGCTCAACACCAGCCGCGAGCAGGTCAAGCAAGGCCGCGTGCGCCACAGCGTGGGTAGCATTCTCGAAAGTGACCTGTTGTTGCTTGAGGCGCAATACCTCAGTGATTCGAACAATGTGGTCGACACGCGCATCAATATTGAAAACAACCTATTGGATTTGAAGGTGTTGCTCTCGATGGAACCCACCGACGAGTTGGAAATCGTCGCTCCCGACACCGACAATCTCGACAACCTGATGGCGACATTGCCCTCTGAAGAGGAAGCCATCAACCTTGCCATGGATTACATGCCCGATTTGCGTATGGGCGACTACGACATCCGCATCGCGCAGAAAAGCGTCGACCTGGCTCGGGGCAACTATTTTCCTTCCATCTCGGCCAACGCCAACGTGGGCATGGGCGTGCTCGCTTTCGATGGCGATGGCAACCAGAAATGGTATAGCAAACCTACAGAGTCGGTGGGCGTGTCGATGAGCATTCCTATTTATAGCCGTGGCCAAACCAAGGCCAATGTGAAGAAGAGCCGCATCGCCCTCCAACAGGCCCAACTCGACTATGAGCAAACGCAACTCGAAGTGCGCCAAACCGTGGTACAAGCCTATCGGAATGTGGTTTCGGTTTTCAATGCCTACAAGGTGTCGCAAGCCAAGGAGAACGCCTACGGCAAAAGTTTCAACGCCTATAATGTTCAATACCAATATGGTAGCATTACCACTGTGGAACTGCTTCAGCAACAAAACAACTATTTGAACGTGCTCAATTCGTACATCCA
Organism: uncultured Bacteroidales bacterium; assembly: GCA_946410535.1. Next base: position 4,234 of record CAMKAR010000151.1, on the reverse strand, counting down.
AAACAAGTATTCGTTGCTTATGCAGCGCAAAATCCTGGACATCTACATGGGTAAACCCATCGAATTTTGAATCTTTAAATCTTAAATCCCACTCTTGATGAAAAAGAAAAGAAAAATATGGCTGGTCATTTTGGGCATTGCGGTCGTGGCCGTGGCCATCATGATGATCGTCAATGCCGGCAAGTCGGCGAACAAGGAACTGGTGATCCGCACCCATGTGGTGAACGAATACACCGTTGAGAACACCGTCACCGCCACGGGCACCATCGAGCCGGTTGAGACCGTCGAAGTGGGTACGCAGGTGTCGGGCAAGGTCGAAAAAATCTATGTCGACTTCAACGACGAGGTGAAGAAAGGCCAGCTGATGGCTGAGCTCGACAAGCAGACCCTCAACCAGAGCCTGAGCCGCGCCAATGCCAGCCTCACTTCGGCTGAGAGTCAGCTCAACTACGCAAAATTGACTTACGAGCGTACCAAGCAACTTTATGAATCGAATGCTGCCACTTTGGCTGCCTATCAGGAGGCGCAAAACAGTTACACACAGGCGCAGATGAGCAAGAAAAATGCGCAGGCGGCTTACGACCAAGCGCGTGTCGACTTAGGCTACGCCGAAATCTATTCGCCCATCGACGGCATCGTGCTCGACCGCGCCGTCGAAGTGGGCCAAACCGTGGCCGCCTCGTTCAGCACGCCTACCTTGTTCACCTTGGCCAACGACCTGACCAAGATGCAGGTGGAGGCCGATGTAGACGAAGCCGACATCGGTCAGGTGAAGACAGGGCAACGAGTGACCTTCACAGTTGACGCCTATATGAATGACGTGTTTGAAGGCACCGTGAATCAAATCCGCATGAAACCCACCACGACGAGCAACGTGGTGACCTACACCGTCATTATCGAGGCGCCTAATCCCGACCAAAAACTCTTCCCCGGTATGACCGCCAGCGTGACCATCGTCACCGAGGAGCAGACGGGTTTGGCCGTGCCAGCCGAGGCTTTCAACTTCACGCCCGACGAACAGGTGCTGAAGGCCATCCGTAAGGCCGACAAACCCGAAGGGCAACGTCCTGAACCGCCCCAAGGCGAGCGACCGCAGATGGACGAAAAAGGCCCAGCTGGAGCAAGCCATTCCATGGTTTGGCTGAAGAAAGGCAACGACATGATGCCGCGCCCCGTCAAGGTGGGCATGAGCGACGGCGCCTACAAGATAATAGAACAAGGCGTGCAAGCCGGCGACTCGGTGGTGCTTTCGGCCCAATATGTCGTCAAGGAGAAGGAAGTGAAGAAAGGCGAGAACCCCTTCATGCCAGGCCCTCCCGGCAGAAATAGGAACAATAACAACAAGAATGGCAATGCGCCGAAATGACCATGAGCGAAAGGCAATCCATCATCAAGGTTGAGAACCTTAAGCGGACGTTTGTCGTTGGCAGTGAGGAAGTCCATGCCCTCAAGGGCGTGTCGTTCGACATCTTCCAGGGCGAGTTTGTGAGCATCATGGGCTCGTCGGGAAGCGGCAAGTCGACCTTGCTCAACATCCTTGGCTGCCTCGACCAACCCACTTCTGGCGAATATTACATCGACGGCATCTCGGTGCGCGAGCGCACGAAAAACGAGCTGTCGGACATCCGCAACCGCAAGATTGGCTTCGTGTTCCAGTCCTACAATCTTTTGCCACGCACTTCGGCTTTGGAAAACGTGGAGCTGCCCTTGGTCTACAATCCCGACGTGTCGCACAAGGAGCGTCACGAGCGGGCGCAACATGCCTTGGAACTCGTTGGGCTGAAGGACCGCATGGGTCACATGCCCAACCAGCTTTCGGGCGGTCAGCAGCAGCGCGTGGCCATCGCGCGGGCTTTGGTCAACGATCCGGTTATCGTGTTGGCTGATGAAGCCACGGGTAATCTCGATACGCGCACCTCTTATGAAATCATGAGCCTCTTCCAAAGCCTTCACGAGCGAGGCAAGACCATCGCCTTCGTGACGCATGAATCTGATATTGCGGTGTTTACGAGCAGAACGATATTCCTCCGCGACGGTCATATTTTACGTGATGAACCAGTAAACACCAAATCCGCCATCGAAGCCTTGGCCGCCCTTCCGGTCGATAATGACTATTAACCCTAAACCCTAAACTCTGGACTATTTTGGATATACTGAACCTCATAAGAATATCGGCGAAAGCCCTGCTCCGCAACAAGACGCGCTCGGCCCTTTCCATGCTCGGCATCGTGATCGGCATCGCTGCCGTCATCGCGGTGGTCAACTTGGGCGAGGGCCTGAAGCAAAGCACCGCCAACCAGCTCTCCGACATGGGCACCAACCTTATCATGGTGATGCGCGCTAACCAAAGGAGAGGTGGCGTCAGCATGGGCTCTACAAACGTGCAGTCATTAAAGGTGCGCGACTGCGAGTTGATTGAAAAAGGGGCCAAAAACGTCACCATGGTCAGCCCGGTGGTCAACAGTGGCGGACAGTTGGTGAACGGCTCCAAGAACTGGTCGGGAACGGTGTATGGCGGTTCGCCCGACTACCTCGAGATCCGCAAGTATGAAATCGCAACCGGTGTCAACTTCACCGACGAGGACGTGAAGAAATACGCCAAGGTTGGCTTGATAGGCCAAACCATCGTGGAGGAGCTTTTCGACGATGGCGAAGACCCCATCGGCAAGACCATCCGCGTGGGCAACATGCCTTTCAAGGTCATCGGGACGCTGAAAGAACGCGGCGAGAACAGCATGGGCATGGACCAGGACGACCTCGTGGTGATGCCTTACAGCACCGTGCAGAAACGCATGCTCGGTGTCGACTACATCCAGCAAATCGTGTGTTCGGCGGCATCGGAGAACGTGGCCGAGGCTGCCGTCGAGGAAATCGAGAGCATCTTGAGGACTTCGCACAAGATTCCTGAAGGCGGCGCCGACGACTTCGAGGTGCGCACCCAGCAGGAGATGTTGGAGATGATGAGTTCGATGACGGGCATGATCACTACCGTGTTGGTCGCCATTGCCTTGATTTCGTTGCTTGTGGGCTGCATCGGCATCATGAACATCATGTATGTGACCGTCACCGAGCGTACCAAGGAAATCGGCCTGCGCATGTCGATTGGTGCGAAAAATTCGGCCATATTGTTGCAGTTTCTCACCGAGAGCATCATCCTGAGCCTCATCGGTGGCGTGATTGGCTTGATATTGGGCCTTTTGCTTTCCTACATCGTCTCTTTGGCCATGTCGTTGCCCTATGTCGTCAACGTGATGTGGATGGTCATCTCGTTTGTTTCGTGCGCCATTTTGGGCCTCATTTCGGGCTTCTTCCCCGCATTGAAGGCTTCGCGCACCGACCCAATTAATGCTTTGAGATATGAATAACAATCATCTGTATAAAGATTTGGACAACTTTCTTTCGCTGCGCCGAATAGTAATGCTTTCGTTGGCCATCACCTTGGTGTATTATGCCTTGTTCGGACTGACGTTTTATTTCAGCCGGCCCATGTTCGACAACCCGACGGGCATGGAGCGTTGGGATGGCCATGACGACGAGGAACTGGCTCAAGACACCCTTCAAGTCCAGAAGGTGCAGCGTATGTCACACGGACCGCATCACCGCCACGAGTCGCCTGAATTTCATGAACGAAGGATGCTGCAAAAGGTGGTGCTCAACATTCCGCTCACATTCATCATGGTTTTCATCGTGTTGCTTTACGACAGGCGCGTCATGGGAAAAACCCACAAGCGGCGGAACGGTTTGGTCGTTCACATTGTTTTTGGTACGCTTTGTGTTGGCATTGCGTTGAGTGTCCTATGTACGGTGCTGCAATGGTACACCGTGCCCGAGTGGAGGCCGCCTCACTCGCTGGGGATTTGCATGGTCAAGGGAAGCTTGGGCGACTTGCCTTTGTTTGGCTTTGCGGTGATGTCGGCCTATTTGCTCCGGACGCTATACTATGAGCGCATGAAAGCCATCGAGAACGAGACCCTTCGCGCGGAGAACATGAGGTCGCGCTTCGAAGCCCTTGAAAACCAAATGGATCCTCATTTCCTATTCAATTCGCTGAACACGCTGAAGTCGCTTATTGAAGAGGATGAAACCAAGGCGGGCGACTTTGTGCAGCAGCTCTCGTCGGTGTTGCGCTACACCTTGCAGAACAAGGAAGTGGTCACCTTGGCCGAGGAAATCGACTGCTTCAGGGCCTATTGCAAGATGATGAAGATGCGCTATGGCGACAACCTCGTTTTCG
>CAMKAR010000150.1 GCA_946410535.1 uncultured Bacteroidales bacterium | reverse complement strand
GACCTCGACAAGATGACGGTCGACATGATCGAGACCTTGAAGAAGAAGTTGCTGTGATTACACAACATAATGTTTCACGAATAGCGGAGACGGGAAGTTTCCGCTATTCGTTTTTTTATGGCAGGTTCCATAAACTGCATCCAAATTCTCATTTTATGAGAACTATTTTATGAGAATCATTTTATGGTAATCTGATTTGGTAGAAAACCTTTATTTTTGCATTGTCAATAACACCTTATTATATATGCTCTCCAACCTGAAGAAATACCATATCATCCTCGCCTCCAAGTCGCCGCGAAGGCAGGAACTGCTGCGCGGCATGGGCGTGGACTTCACCATTCTGACCAAGGAAACACCTGAAAACTATCCAGCGGATTTGCCTTTGGACGAAGTGCCAAAATACCTCAGCCTGCAAAAGTCGCTGGCATTCAAGGATAACGAATTGCCAGCTGATTATCTGTTGATTACGTCGGATACGGTCGTGATTTGCGAAGGCGAGATTTTGGGCAAGCCAAAGGATAGGGATGACGCTGAAAGGATGTTGCGGATGCTTTCGGGCAAGACGCATCATGTTGTCACAGGCGTTACGGTGCGCTCGGCAGAAAAGACGGAATCATTCGCAGTGCGCTCCAATGTGGCTTTTGCGGACTTGGACCAGGACGAAATCGACTATTACATCGAGCATTGCCGGCCCTTCGACAAGGCGGGTGCCTACGGCATCCAGGAGTGGATTGGCTATGTGGGCATCAGTGGTTTGGAAGGCTCATTTTATAATGTGATGGGCCTCCCGACGCGAAAATTGTATCAATGCTTGAAAACGTTTTGACTTTTTTTCTAATTTTGCGCAATATTGTTGTAAAATGGAGAAAAAACGTCCCCAAATACTGATTACCAACGACGATGGCCATGCCGCCAAAGGCCTGCGCAAATTGGTCACCTTGATGCGCACCCTTGGTGATGTGACGCTCGTCTCCACCAACGAGGTGATGTCTGCAAAGAGCCATTCCTGCACCATCCGCGAGAGAATCTATGTGCGTCTTGTGCAAGAGGAGGAAGGCTTCAAGGAGTACCGCTGCAACGGCACGCCCGTCGACTGCGTGAAACTAGGTTACCAAAAGCTGATGCCCGAACCGCCTGATTTGGTGGTCTCTGGCATCAATCATGGGATGAACGCTGCTTCGACGGTGGTCTATTCCGGCACCATCGGCGCGGTCATCGAGGCCTGTATGAACGGCCTGAATGCTATTGGTTTCAGCCTCTTCAGCCTCGACCCAGATGCGGATTTCGATCATCTCGACACGGCCATTCTTGAAATTACAAGGAAAGTGCTGAACGAAGGCTTGCCTAAGGGCGTTTGCCTCAACGTGAATTTCCCGAAACGAAGTGAAGAACCGCTGAAAGGCATCAAAGTGTGCCGACAAGCCGCCTGCCGTTGGGTGGAGCTGTTCAAGGACCAGTATGACGAAAATGGACAGCAGTTCTACGACCTCGAAGGCACCTTCGAGAGCGATGACATCACGCCTGACACCGACCTTTGGGCCTTGAACCACAATTTTGCCTCGCTTGTGCCCACCTGCTTCGACTGGACGGCACATGCCCAAATCGAACCGATGAAGAATTATGAATCATTAAGTATAAAACCATGAAAATCAAGGATAACTTTTGGCTTGGATTGTTGGCTGGCGCGGCCAGTTTCGGACTGTTTTACCTGCTGCTAAGCCTTGTCAATTGGGAAAAATTGGGCGCTTTCTCCGTTCGTGCGCCGTTCCTGCTGGCTTTCATACCTGGTATCGTCTTGTTCAGGATGATGCTTGTGAAGTGGAACCTCGACAAGATGGGTCGGGGGGTGTTGGCGGTCACGGTAGTGGGAATGTTGTTGGTGTTTTTTCTTGTATAAATAAATTGAAATCCAATGAAATACTACATCATAGCAGGTGAGGCTTCGGGCGATTTGCACGCATCGAACCTTGTGGCCGAAATCAAGAAGAAGGACAGGAAGGCTGAGTTTCGGGGTTGCGGAGGCGATAGGATGAAGGCCGAGGGCGTGGAATTGTTGAAGCATTACCGCACAATGGCCTACATGGGCTTCGTGGAGGTGGCGGTCAACCTGCGCAAAGTGTTGGGCAATATCGCTCAGGTGAAGAAAGACATCGTTGAATACCAGCCTGATGCACTTATCTTGGTGGATTACCCTGGCTTCAATCTGCGCATCGCCAAGTTCGCCCACGAGAAAGGTCTCAAGGTGCTTTATTACATCTCGCCTCAGGTGTGGGCTTGGAAACGACATCGTGTGCACAAAATCAAGGCTTCGGTGGATAAGATGCTGGTTATCTTGCCTTTCGAGGAGGAATTTTACAAGAATTATGGCGTGGATGTGACCTATGTCGGCAATCCCTTGCTCGACGAGTTGGCGAAATTTGGTACGGCCAATCGGTCGATTTTCTTGCGTCGCAACAGCTTGGGCGAGAAGCGAGAAATCATCGCTTTGTTGCCCGGCAGTCGCAAGCAGGAGGTGAAACGGATGCTCCCCGTGATGCTGAAAGTGGTTTCGCATTTTCCTGAATATCAATTTGTTGTAGCTGGAGTTTCGTCGCTCGAAAAAGCATTGTACAAGAAAATCATGGGCAATGCGGATGTCTTCTTCGTCGAGAACCAGACCTATGAACTGTTGCAGAATTCGAGTGCGGCCTTGGTGACTTCGGGCACAGCGACCTTGGAAACTGCGTTGTTCTCGGTTCCTGAGGTGGTTTGCTACAAGGCTACAGGCTTTTCTTACCGCCTCGCTAAATGGATGATCAAGGTGAAGTTTATTTCGTTAGTCAACTTGGTGATGGATAAGGAGGTCGTCAAGGAGTTGATCCAGAGTGATTTGAATGAAGAGAATCTCGTCAATGAACTCGACTTGCTGCTCCATAACGGCAAGCGTCAGTGCCAGTTGCTTGAGGATTACGAGGAACTGAAAGACCGTTTGGGCAACGCGGGTGCCTCGGAGAAGGCTGCCATTGCGATTTGTGATGCTATTAAATTAAAACGTTAGGTGTCAAATGGTTAGGGTTTTTAGATAGCGTATGAACGATTGGAGCAAATACCCCTTCGTCAGGATGCTGTTGCCTTTTGCCTTAGGCATTTGGTGCAGTTCGTGTCTGCCTTTCCTCCATATCCAATCTATTTCCTTGGTTTTCTTAGCTTTATCCTTGCTTCTTTTTTCTTTCGTCGCATCCGTGACACTGAAAAGGCAGCGATTCAGTTGGCTTTTTGGGACGGTGATGAGCTGCTATCTTTTCATGACAGGCTATGCTTTGACGCGCGTCCATGATGCTGAAAGCCAGAAGGATTATTTCAGGGATTATGCTGACGATGCGACCTATTATGTGGCTCGGGTTTACGACGACCCAACTGAACGCGAGAAAAACATCCGCATGGTGTTGCAATTGGAGTACCAGTTCGGCGACAGTTTGCCTTCTCGCCCTGTCGCAGGAAAGGTGATGGCATATATTCCCAAGTCGGATTCGGCTTTTTCTTTGCGTTATGGCGATTTGGTCGCATTTCCTGCACCGATTCGCGAAGTGAGCGGACCGAAAAACCCAGAGGAGTTCGACTATAGGGCTTATTTGGCGAGGAAAGGTATTACAGGGCAGGTGTTTCTCCGGCAAGACGAATGGCTCGACCTTCAGACCAACAATGCCAATCCGATTTATGCTTTTTCCTACCGCTTTCGCAATGTGCTTTTGGCTTCGTTGCAGCGCAGCGGGCTGAGCGACAACGAGTTTGGCGTTGCAGCTGCCATCCTGCTTGGCTACGATGACAATCTTGCCGATGACGTGCGCAAGAACTATGTTGCAGCTGGTTCGATGCACATTCTCTGTGTTTCGGGTATGCACGTGGGCATCATCTATCTGTTGGCGAGTTTCCTTTTGGGTTTCCATAACCGCAAGAAATGGCAAAAGACGTTGAAACAGTCGCTTTTGCTCGCCTTGATTTGGCTTTATGCTCTCATCGCAGGCTTGTCGCCTTCCATTTTACGCTCTGCGTTGATGATTTCGTTTGTCATCATCGGTGAACTGATACGACGGAAAGGATTTATTATCAACTCAATAGCGGCTTCTGCGTTCGTCTTGTTATGCGTCAATCCGAACAACCTGTTCGAAATCGGCTTCCTGTTGTCCTATTCGGCGGTTATTGGTATTGTGGTGTTGCAAAGGCCAATCTATAACTTGCTGTATTTCAAGAATAAACTTTTGGATAAGGCTTGGGAAATCACTGCCGTGGCATTGGCGGCACAAATCGCGACGGTTCCCTATACCTTGTTCTATTTCAACCAGTTCACCACCTATTTCTGGCTCAGCAACCTGTTTATGACTCCTATTTCGTTTGTCGTTGTCATCAGCGGCATGGTGTTGCTCTTGGTTTCGTGGATACCTTATATAAATACGCTCGTCGGTTATTTGGTTTGGGGTGCGGTTTACGTGATGAATTGGGTGGTGGCAAAAGTCGAGAGCCTGCCTTTTTCGATTGTGAAAGGATTGTATATCAGTGATTTTGAGTTTACGATGCTGCTTTTGGCTTTTGTCCTGCTTTTGCTGATGGTTTCGCTACGCAAACGCCGTTTTCTCGTGGCCGTGTTGTCGTCGCTATTGTTGTTTATGGTGTCGCTTACTGTTCGAATGTATCAGGCGGATAACCAAAATGCCATTGTCGTTTACTCCCTTCGCAACCATACTGCGGTGGATTTCGTTATGGGTAGCAACCACATATTGTTGGCCGACACTGCTTTGATGGTCGATGAATCCACGATAGATTACAGTTTGAAAGGCTCTTGGGCGAAGCACCATCTTTCGCAGCATCCGCAAATGATTGGTTTTGAGGAGGATTTTGAAAATGCTTATCTTAGCAAGAAGTCGAATCTGGCTTCCTTTGACGGAAAGCTGTTGGCTTTGTGGAATGACGAGCGTTTCGCCGATACCTTGTCTTATCGTTTGCCTGTCGATTATCTGTTGGTGATGGGTAGGCAAAATCCTGATGTCCAATCGGTTGTTAGTGGCTATGATGCCAAATTGTTGCTCATTGATGGCTCGGTACCGCCCTATTTGGCCGCAAAATGGCGGTCGCAGGCCGAAGCCCTTAACCTATCGGTTTACGATTTGTCGGCAGGGGCTTTTGTGGCCGGCTTTGACGAGTAGGCCGTGATGATGACCGCCGAAAGAATCAAGGCGATACCGATGGCCAAGTTCAGTCCAAAGCTTTCATGGAAGACGAAGATGCCGATGAGGACCGCTGTCAGAGGTTCCAAGGCACCAAGGATGGCCGTCGACGTGGCTCCGACATATTTCGAGGCGTAAACCATAAGCACCAGTGAAAGCGTGGCAGGCACCACGGCGAGCCAACCTGCATAGAACCAGCTTGTTGCGTTTTGGGGTAGTTGAAGTGGGTTGCCCGTGACCCATGCAAAAACCGCCATGCCGAGGGCACAATAGCCAATCACATAGAAGTTGATCTTGAACGACGACATCTGCAATGGGCAACGGTTCACCACTATAATATATATGGCATAGGTGAGGGCCGAGATGAGCACGAGAATCACGCCGGTGGGGTTGAGGGTGCCGCCCGAATCGCTCCAATACAGCAGCACAACGCCGACTAACGACATCACGATGGCCGCCACGGTCTTGAGGGTGACATTTTCGCGGAATAGCACCGCCATGATGACTGCCG
>CAMKAR010000149.1 GCA_946410535.1 uncultured Bacteroidales bacterium | reverse complement strand
GTTTCATCTCCATTTGGAAAGTGCGTCGGCTGCCGAACCCGGCTTCTGTTCCAACGGCTTCGATGGTCCAGTTGGGTTGCTCGCGCAGTAGACGGCACGCCAATATGAAGCGTTTCTCGTTGAGGTAGTCGCCCAAGTTGGCATATTTCGGATGGTTCTTGAACAACGCGGCAAGGCGACGCTGCGTCAGGCCGAGTGTGTTTGCCAATGTTTTGAGTGTTAGGTTAGTATCAGTGTAAAGGCGCGTCTTTTCCATTTCTTGGTCGAGCCAAGCCATTAAGGTCATATCGTCCATGTCGGCGGTCAGTTCGATGTGTTCGCGGCGTTGCCGTGTCTCTGCCTGCAACAACTTCACTTCCTCCGAAACATGTTGCCTCAACTGCCCCTCCAATTCGTCGATGCGTTTCTTCAAGTCGGCTTTGTCATCTTCTTGCGACCTGTTTTGTTCCAGCAATTTGTTCTGGTTTTCCACCAACTTCGAATTGGTGTCGATGATTTTCTTTGCGCTGGCATTCAGCAGCACCATCGTGATGATAAAGGCGATCACGAACACGACGATGATGGCAACAATGAGTAAACGGGTTCCAATCATAGCGGCAAAATTACCGTTTTTGCTGTCAAAACGGCCAAAGATATTGCGCAGAATGGGCGGTTTTGCGCAGAAATCATCGTTTTTTCTTGAAAAATTCCGTCAGCAGGGCGAGGCATTCGTCGTGCATCACGCCAGTTTCGGTTTTCGTCTTGGGATGCAGCATCTTGCCGAAGCGTGAGAAGCCGTTTTTCGGGTCGTCGGCAGCCCACACGATTTTCCCGATATGGGAATGGCAAAGTGCGCCGGCACACATGGGGCAAGGCTCCAAGGTGACATACAGCGTGCATTCGTCCAAATACTTGGCACCTAAGGCATTGGCCGCTGCGGTGATGGCTAACATCTCGGCATGGGCGGTCACATCGTTGAGGGTCTCGGTTTGGTTGTGGGCGCGGGCGATGATCTTGTTGTTGCACACTACAACGGCCCCGATGGGGATTTCGTCGGCCTCAAGGGCGGCTTGAGCCTCTTGGTAGGCCTGCTTCATGTAGTATTCGTCAGTGAAAACAGAAATCATGGCGTTGTTTTTTGGAACAAAACTTTCTTCCTTGCGGTTTTGCAAGTTTTGTAGGTTTTGTGATATAATTTATGTGTTGATTTCAAACCCATCCCAATCCGGCCCCAAAGGGAATTTTTCCCTGAAGCGTTGCAAGGCATCGTAATCCAAGACGCAATGCATTACGGCCTCTTGGTAAGGCTCGGCCTTCGAGATAATCTCACCGCGAGCGTTAATAACTTGTGATTCACCGCTGTAATGCAGCCCATGGGCATCGTCGCCCACACGGTTCACACCGATCCAATAGGCTTGGTTCTCGATGGCGCGGGCCACCAAAAGCGTGTTCCAAACGATCATCCGAGAGTCGGGGAAATTGGCGAGATAAAATGCCAAATTGTACTCATATTGTCCGTTCTGGTATCGGTTGCGTGCCCAAACGGGGAAACGGATGTCATAACAAACCATCGGCTTGATTTTCCAGCCGTTGAGCTCAACAATCAGTTGCTTTTCACCGCGTTCCACCAGTTTGTCCTCACCGCCCATGGTGAAGGTGTGCCGTTTGAAATAGAGATTATAACTGCCGTCGGGCCGCATCCAAACGAGGCTGTTGTAGTAATGTCCATCTTGCTCCAAAGGGAAGGTGGCGCAAATCACGGCGTTTTTTGCTTTGGCTTGGTTTTGAAGCCATTGCATGGTTGGCCCGTCTTCCTTTTCGGCGAAGCGTTTCGGGTCGACGGGGAAGCCCGTGGTGAAGGTCTCGGGCAGGAGGATGAGGTCGGTTACTGGCTCCACTTGCGCCAATAGTTCCTCGAAATGAGCGAGATTGGCGGCTTTGTCTTCCCAAAGGAGAGGGGCTTGGATGTAGGCAATGTTGAGGTTTGGCATGTTTTATGTATGAATTGCAGTGCAAAAATAGAAAATTAATCTTACTTTTGCCGAAAAAATGGAAGCTGACTTTTTTGACTAAAATGTTCGACCGATGAAAAAACTGTTTTTCTTTTTTGTGGGAATGGCCTTTGCCTTTGGCCTGGGCGCTTGTAACGGAATAGGTCCTGACGATGAAGGCTTTGACGAGACCTTGCTTTACGGCAAATGGCAGGAAGGCACTGTATATGAGCGCTATTACGCAACGCCAATCGAGCGCGTCATGGCCAATGGCGACACGGTGCAGGCCAACGGCACTACTTGGGACGAAAGCGACGACGTCTACGAAGACGAAGCACAGCTTTTCAATTGGACGCTGACAGGCTCCACATTGAAGCACGAACATGTGGGCACCTTCGTCATCGTGCCCAAGCTTTATACTGTCAAATCGCTGACGAGCAACGAGTTGGTGTATAGTGACGATTATGGTTCCGAACATCATTTCTCAAGGGTGAACTGACATGAAGAAGGCACTGAAAATAACGGGCATCACTTTGGCTTCGCTTGTGGGGCTTGTGCTTGTCGTGGCAGGCATTGCCGTGGCGGTGGTCACCTCGTCGGGGCGGCTGACCAAGATGGTGAAGAAATACGCGCCGCAGTTCGTCAATTGCGAGATGCAGTTGGGCAAGGCCGATTTGACGCTTTTCAAGACCTTCCCGAACATCGGCGTCGACATCGAGAATGTGGCCCTCATCAATCCGATGGCGGGTTCGCCGTCTGATACGTTGGCCAACATCAACAATCTCATCGTGGTGGTCGATGCGAAAAAGTTCCTGAAGGAGAAAGAAATAGTGGTGCGCAGATGCATCCTCGAAGATGCTTTCGTCAACCTTTATACGGATTCCATCGGCAACTCCAACCTCGATGTGTTCAATGCAAAAGAGGACAATGACACAACAAGTTCTTCCTTCAATTATCTCGTTGATATTGAGGAAGTAAAACTGAAAAACTCCACTTTGTTCTATACTGATGACCGCAATAAGATGACAGCTCAAGCCCATGGTTTCAATCTCGACTTGGAAGGGTCGATGATGAATGATACTATTGATGCGGAGCTCGGACTGGAGGCTTTGTCACTGTCGTTGCGGATGAATGACATTGATTTGGCAATCAACGATTTGGAGTTGAAATTTGACGGTACCCTGGAACAGAAAGAAATCCTAGACTGCCTTTTTGAGCTCCATACGCCCGACGTAAGTTTCGCATTCAAGGAAAACTATCTTCAGCATGACACCTTGAATTTGGATGCCTACTTGAATTTGGATATGGTTCGTAAGAAGGCTCATTTCGACGATTGGGATATTGGTTTGAATCAATATGAGATTACGGTAAGAGGGAGTGCGGAAATACTTGAAAATAAGGATATTGAACTTGATGTGAATCTGTTTACCAACACTTTGGACATCGAAAACGTGATGGCCTACCTTCCTGAAAAACTGCAAAAACGCCTCAACAGCATCGGTTATGCCGGAAAGATGCGTGTTAAGGATGCGGTGGTGGTAGGCACCTACAACGACAGCCTGATGCCTCTGATTTCGGCTAAAATCCTGACCGACAATGCGATGGTGAATGTGCCGAGTTTGCCTTATCCTTTGACTGAAATCAATCTGGATGCCGATTTGGACTTGGATTTGAACTCCTCAGCCAATAGTGTGACGGTCAACGCGATGAATGCCAAATTCAACCGTAGCGACTTGAATGTGAATGGAGTCGTCGACGACTTGCTGGGCGACATTGGGCTGAAACTCAAGGTGAAAGGCGATGTGCCGATGACCGACATCAAAGGTTTTTTGCCGAAAAGCATGAAGCTGAACGGTCGCGCCAACCTCGATTTGACCACCAATTTCACCGTCGAGCAGCTGATGAAGTCGTTGAAAGACTATAACTTGAATCGTTTGAAAGCTAATGGTACATTGAAAATCAAGGACTTTGCTTTTGATATGGACACCATCCATGCCGCTGCACCGTTGCTGAATTTCGCTTTGGCTATGCCAGCCTCGGCCAAGCAAAAGGGGAAGAGCGGGGCTTACATTGCGCTCAATTCCAGTCAGTTGGATGCTGTAGTCGGTAAAGGCATCAATGCGCAAATGAAAAGTCCCGACATTAAATTGGCTGCCGATAATTTCAAGGGCGATATGAATAAGATGCTCTTGGATGCTGCGTTGAGTTTCAACAAGTTGGATGTGGTTTATGATAGTGTCGTTGCTCATGTTGCAACGCCTGCCATCACTTTTGTGACGACACCTGAGAAAAACGCCAAGGGTCTGAATGCGCGTGTCACTTTCGATGGAAAGGAGGTCGACGCAGCGGTGGGCAAGACTTATGCGTTGAATACCAACTCGCTGAAAGTGAACGCTTCGGTGAAAGAGAACAAGGCCAAGACCGACTTCCTTAACCATTGGAATCCTGAAGCCGACTTCATGTTAGGCAATGCCGTGGTGAAGGTGGACGGCCTCGACGAGGACATCCGCATCAGCAATATTGACTTCTTGTTTAATTCCACGGAGCTTGATTTCAAGAAGAGCACCTTCCGCATCGGGCAGTCCGATCTTAGCTTGCAAGGCAGCGTGATTGGCATCAAGGAATGGCTGGAAGGCCACGACAACGTGATGAAAGGCGAGCTTCAGCTCACCTCCGACATGTTGAATATCAACGAAATCATGGATTTGACAAGTGGTTTGGGTCGGTCGGACGCAGAGCCAGTTGAAGCGTCCCTCGAAAACAAGGAAGACAATCCATTTTTGGTGCCTATGGGCGTTGACCTCACTTTCGGCATTAGGACGAAGAAATCGCTGTATGACAACTTTGATCTCAATAACCTGAGTGGCACGCTGACGGTAAAAGACGGCACCTTGATTTTGCAGGAAATCGGTTTCACCAACAAGGCCGCCGAGATGCAACTGACTGCATTGTATCAGTCGCCGAGGCCCAACAACCTTTTCCTCGCCATGGACTTCCACTTGCTCAATGTGCAAATCAACGACCTGCTGCACATGGTGCCTTACATCGACACTTTGGTGCCCATGCTGAAGACCTTCGACGGACAGGCCGAGTTCCACATTGGCGCAGAGACCAACCTTCGTTCCAATTACCAGCCCAAGATTTCCACCTTGCGCGCCGCCGCCGACATCGAAGGCAAGAACCTGACCGTGAACGATAAGTTCACCTTCACGAAGATTACTGATATGCTTGATGTGAGCACCAATGGTGAGTATCGTGTCGACAGCCTCGATGTGCAGCTCACCGCCTTCAAGGATGAAATCGATTTGTGGCCATCACAAATCGCCATCGGGAAATACAAGGTGACGGTGGATGGCCGCATGATGCTCGACAAGAATGGCGAATACCACCTCTCGGTGACGCAGTCGCCGCTGCCGGTGCGCCTTGGATTGAAGATTTCGGGGCCGCTCAACAAGTTGGAATACAAGCTCGAAGACTGCAAGTATCCTAACCTCTACAAGCCCAACAAGCGCAGCGACCGCGAGCAGATGTACTACGAACTGAAGAAGAAAATCGCTGACCGCTTGAAGAGCAATGTCAGATAATTATGGATTATGACTTTGGCCTATGGCTTGCCTTCATGTGAGGGCAGCCATAGGCCATAAGCCATTGACTATAGGCTGTTGATGATTTCCTCAAAGCTCCGTTCGTCTTCCAATCCGTTCATCTTTTCCTGCTTGATGCGCGACTTGCGGCGGGCATAGCTGTTGGTTTGCA
>CAMKAR010000148.1 GCA_946410535.1 uncultured Bacteroidales bacterium | reverse complement strand
CTATGGCGGCTTCATGTCGACCTCGCTGAAGATCAACCACCCCGAGGTGTTCAAAGTGAGCGTGGCCGGCGGTCCCGTGCTGGATTGGAAGTACTATGAGATCATGTACGGCGAGCGTTACATGGACACGCCCCAAGAGAATCCCGAAGGCTACGAGCTGACCAGTCTGGAGAACAAGACCGACAAGTTGGAAGGCAAGCTTCTGATGATCCATTGCACCACCGACCCTGTGGTGATGTGGCAACACAGCCTCGTCTTCGTCGAGAACTGCATCCACAACGGCAAGCAGCTCGACTATTTCGTCTATCCCGGCCACGACCACAACGTCTACGGCATGGACAGGGCGCATCTGATTACCAAGATTACGCAGTATTTTAAGGATAATTTGTAATTTGACTTGTTTCTACCAAAAAAAGATGTGCCAATTACAACGGCGCATCTTTTTTTGTTTTTTTTTCTCTTTAACAGGGCTTTCGTTATTGTATTTTTTCTATTTTTGCAAACGATATTCCCTTCTTCAAGGAAGAACAGACTATGTCCATTCATCAATGTAGCTGGAAATCAGCGCAAAATGAATAGATTTAATAGACAAGAAAAATCGAATTGCCACTGCATGAAATAAGTGCGGTGTCCCTCTTCTTTTTCATTTATTCTTTGCGCTTGCCCATGGTTACAAAGGATGAAGTCCTATGGTTTCCTATGCGTGTAACATACCATAGAGAACTAAAAATCAAGGTATTGCTTGACCAATTAAACATTGAGAATTTCCTACCTATGCGTTACGAATTGGTGGAAACAAAAAACGAAGGGAAAAAACGCCTACTGTTGCCAGCCATTAACAACCTGATTTTCGTCCATACATCGCAGGCCATCTTGACCGAATTAAAAATGACGCGAAAAGAGTTTTCGCCCATGAGATACATGATGAAAAAGTCTAAACACGACGATGGCATCGCGGAAATTATCACCGTTCCTACCAAACAGATGGACAACTTCATGAAAGTCGCATCGGTACAAGATGACAGGGTATTCTTCCTGAACTATGACGAAATCCAAAGCATCAGTGGAAAACGTTGCAAAGTGATTGATGGCTATTTTGCAGGCGTTGAAGGCACAATCAAACGCATCAGTAAAAACAAACGCGTCGTTGTTCAGATTGACGGCATTGCCGCCGTTGCCATTGCCTTTATCCCTGCAAATTGTTTGACTCTTGTATAACAAACCAACATACATGGACAAATATACCAAATTATTAGAAAACATGCCATTCGACTTGCTGCATATTGCGCAGTCGTTTGCCAACGACAACAAGTCGCCCAAGATAGAACCGGCACACCTGCTCAGAGCACTTCTGCACAAGAGCGCCGGATTGGTCAACTTCATTGAGGACACGCTCGATGAGGATTACTATTATCTTGTCGACTGGGCCGACATGCGAATGCAACAATGCGAGAAGTCGCCTTATCCGATGAAAGGTGTAGAACTCGCGCGCGAATCAGAAAGTGTAGTCAAAGAAGCCATCGAAATCAGCGAGAAATATGGGCTTGAGGGCATCAATGCGGTGTGTCTTTTGGCTTCACTTGTCACACCAGGCATCGGGTTCACCTACGAGCAACTGAAAACATTACCGCTTCAAGCCGAGAAAGTACTGGAAACGTTGCAATCAGATGGCGTTGCCAAACCAGTTGTAAGAAATAGTGCGTCTTTTGATATTAATAATAAGGTGTCGGGGAACAACATGGGCGACTATTGCCTCCCAATGATCGACTACGTTCCCGAAACGGCTCCCATCGGTTTCGACAATGAAATCCTTTCCCTTATTGAGGTTCTGGCTCGCAAGGACAGGGCCAATGTGCTGATCGTTGGCGAAACGGGAGTAGGCAAAACCAGTCTTATCAACAGCATCTTGCAGCGTTTGCGCGACAAAAAAGTGCCTAATTCGCTCGAAAAGCTCCAACCGTTCGAACTTGACTTGATTACCATCAGCCAGGGCGTGAGCTACAAAGGCGAGATTGAAGACCGATTCAAGGCCGTCGTCGAAAACCTGACAAGCATGGAGCAACCATTATTGGTCATCGAGAACTTCCACCGCGTCGAAGACAAGCAGTCGGTGCTGAACGGATTGCTGCCCGCCATCAAAAAACTGCTTTCCAAAAACCAACTACAATTCCTTTGCACAACCACAGTTGACGGCTACACCAAAGACATCGAAAAAGACAAGGAATTCACCGCTTATTTCGAGAAAATCAACATTGAGGAGCCTGACGGGCAACAAGCCATTGAAATCATCAAATCGAAACTTGTAAGCTACGAGCAATACCATCACCTTGCCATCGAAGAAGACGTGCCGGCCGAGATTGTGCGCCTCGCCAAGCGATACATGCCCGATCGCAGGCTCCCCGCCTCAGCTTTGGACTTGCTTGACCGCGCCATGGCCTCGGTTAAGATCGCCAACGAGATGGCAACGCTTTCGGAAGGAATGGTTGCCAAGCAGGAGAAACTCCAAAAGGAAGCCGTGCGCAATGTGGTCTCCAAAATGACTGGCATCCCAATGGGCAACATCCAGTCGGAGGAGCGCCAGAAATTATCGAACGCAGAGGAGATCCTGCACAACCGTGTCGTAGGACAAAACCACGCCATCAAGAGCATCCTCGATGCCATCTTTGAGTCGCGTTCGGGCCTCAACAAGAAAGGGCAACCCATCGGCTCGTTTTTCTTCCTCGGCCCAACGGGCACAGGCAAGACCGAATTGGCCAAGTCGTTGGCCGAATTCCTTTTCAACGACGAGACCGCCATGCTCCGCTTCGACATGTCGGAATACAAGGAAGAACACTCTGTGGCCCTGCTTTATGGTGCGCCTCCTGGCTACGTGGGCTACGAAGAAGGCGGTTTGTTAGTCAACCAAATCCGCCAGCATCCTTATTCAGTCGTCTTGTTCGACGAAATCGAGAAGGCACATCGGTCGGTGTTCGACCTTTTCCTGCAAATCCTCGACGAAGGCAAGCTGCACGACCGCCTTGGGCGCGTGGGCGACTTCTCCAACGCACTCATCATCTTCACCTCCAACATCGGCAGCGACTACATTTTCAAGGCTTTTGGTGAAGGCAAGGTGCCCACCCACGACCAACTGCTTGAAGTGATGCAAGGGCAGTTCCGTCCCGAGTTCCTGGCCCGCTTGACAGAAATCGTCCCCTTCTCGCCCATCACTGAAGCGATGATTGACCGCATTTTCGACATCCACATCAAGAGCCTATTGAAGACCCTTAACGAGCAGAACATCAAGCTCGAAATCGACGAAAGCGCGAGGAAATATATCACCAAAGTTGGTTTCAATGCCCACTATGGCGCACGCCCCATTTTGGGCATCATCCGCAAGGAGATTCGCAGGCCGCTCTCGAAGCTCATCATCGCAGGCGACATTTGCCCAGGCGACACCGTGACGATGAAATACGACGAAGAAAAGAAGGAAATCCTATGGGAAATCGACACACCCGAAACGGAAGACAAGCAATAACAACATAAAAACATCAAACACTATGGCAAAGAAAACTGTAATCAGTAAAGTATTGGATGCCGACGCCCAAGACGGCATTATCGAATTCCCGCAAAACAGGACGCTTTATGCAGACCAGTTCACCGACGATGCTCCCGATACCGACGAAGAACGCGAAGGATTCAAGCCCAAAAGCATGAAAGACGTGTTCGAGCACTATCGCCCCAACAAGGAAGGCATCGAACTTGAGACCGAAGAAGGCGGGACGGCCTATGAAGACTTCGAATTCAAATCAATCAAGGACTTCGAGGACGAGCAGCTCATCGAACAGAGTGCGCTTCTCGGGTTGGAGAAAGGCAAAATCGACGCTTTGAACGCAGTCATCGCACAATTGGAAAAGAACAAAACGCTACGCAATGCCTTGAAAGACGAAGCCGCACGCGGCAATCTCGCCAATGCACTGAAAGCCTTGCTGGCCGAACTTGAAGAAGCTGATAAATAACCCTTAAGAACTTTTGACTATGGCTACTGAAGAATTGAAAAAAGAAGTGCAGGCCGTTGGCCCTGAACTTCAAGAAAGACAAAGAATAGAGAATCCCGACAGGCTTCTGAAAGACAGCCTGGGCAGTTTGGAAAACTTCGGCGGATTCCAAATGATCAAGGGCCTTATCAAAGGCGCCGAGAACATGGATCCGCGCAAGAAAGCCGTGAAAAACATCTTCCTCTCCGACTCGGCCTATGTTGATTCACGGAAGAAACTCAAAAACGAATTGCAGCTTTGGATTGAACTGTTGGAGAGCGGCAATCCCAACCCGATGGAAATCATCGACGATTGTATAGGCCGACGCAACAAGGCCGAGGACAACATGAGAGACAACCTCGCCGCCATCCATGAAGCAATCAACAGCCTTGAAGTCACCTACCGCACGCTCGATTCATTCTTCGCCAACGCCGGACAAGGTAAGATCGACTGCATCACCTTGATGAACGTCAACAAGAAGGAATTGACGACACACGACTCCGACGACACCAAGGCCATCAGAGAGGAATTGGAGCAATACTACGACCGCTTGAACCTGAAGAACAATTACTCACTCCTCGTTGTGCCAGGCTACCTCGGCGATGCCACCACCATAAGAATGTGGGCCGACACCGCCTATCGCAACAAGGTCATCATGGTGACTGACTTCAGGGACATTCCTGATTTCGGCATGCTGAAGGATGCCCTCGACAAAGCCAGCCTGCAAGGGCAAGACGCCCATCTTGCCAACGTCATCATGACCTGCAACTACCTTCTTGGAAGAAAACGGTCGGAGCAGGCCGATGAAGACGACGACCTCTACATCCCTGGATCGGCAGCCTTGGCCGGACGCATGACCAACACCGAAGAGATTGTCATCGCCCAAGGCGCAGCCGGAAAGAAATACGGCACATTGAGCAACGTGAAAGGCGCACGCCTCGACTTGCGCAAGTCGGAAATAGCGGCCTTAATCGACATGGGTGTCATCCCGATGGTGGAGGAAGACGGTCGCACTATGGCCTTCTCCAACCGATCGCTTTACAACGGCGCCACGATAGGATTGCAGGAATACCCCATCGTCCGTGTATTCGACTGGATCGGCAAGGTGTTCCAAAACTTCTTCAACGACGAGGCATTCATCAACTGGAACTCGCAAGTGAAAGGCGAACTGATGCAAGCCATCCACGACTTCCTCAGCGACTACAAAGGTCCCGGCAAACTCATCGAAAGCTACACCTTAAAGAAACTCGACCAAGACCCCAAGACCAAGGACATCAAGATTGAGGTCGAAATCAAACCCTTCTTTGCGGCAAAGAACTTCTTCATCGAGCTGACCGGCCACAACGGCGATGCCGGTGCCGAATGGGACCAAAACGTAAAATAAAAAAACGTGAGTTTTCACGACAATTCATTCAATAACCAATTAAAACAACAATCAACATGGCTACAAGAACAGTAACGATCAATGCCGATGGCATTCAGGAACGCGAAGTGATGTACGTAAGGTACGAACTCAACCAACAGACCGACGTGGAAGGTCAACCCACCGGAACCACACGTGGAGGCAAGATCTACGTCAAGGTGAAATCTAACGACGACGGCAACTCCGACCTCATGGAATGGATGTGCGACACCTACATGAGCAAGAGCGGCACCATCAGCTTCCCCAACCGCCAAGGCGGCGAAATGAAGCACCTCTCCTTCAAGGAAGGCTATAT
>CAMKAR010000147.1 GCA_946410535.1 uncultured Bacteroidales bacterium | reverse complement strand
TGGGTCCCGAAGGCGGCGACCGTGGCGGACGCATCGTGTGCCAAGGCACACCGGAGGAGGTGGCGCTGTGCGCGGAGAGCTATACGGGGAAGTTTCTTAGTTTAGAGTTGAGGGTTTAGAGTTGAGAGTTGTTGGAAGTTAGAAGTTGGGAGTTGTTCAGTTGAGCAAGGATTTGTTTGATATGACACATTTTCCGACAAACAGATGACTACCAAACTTAACATCCAAAGCCTGACAGCCATCGTAGAGATTCGTTTTCAACCCGTAATTAAAACCATATCAGAATCACAAAGTAAACGTATATGATACCAGAAGGCAGGTCCATAGAAGATATTAAGGCAAGGGAAACCATCATCCGCGATTTCTATCGTGATTGGAAGGCTAAGAACCCGTCGCAAAGGAAGTACAATCTCTCTTTGAAAGACTACATCAATATTCGTATGGTCTCCATTGTCGAAACCAGCGAACACGCAGCCAAAAGCTACCTTTCAACATTGGCGGTGCTCCAACTTGACTCCATTCTTGTGGGAGCGAAGAAAGTGTCTGTCAGAAAGACAAAAATGGACAACAAGAACCAGAAGCCATTCGAAAGGATTATCATCATGGAACACGAACTCGTTGGTATCGGGACGGTGAAGATGACTGTTGGCGTGAGACGTAGCACCCACGAAAAAGTCCAGTATTGCATTACGGCTATTGACAATAAAGAATGAAAAAAGGCATCTTCCGATGCCTTTGATTTCGCCCCAGAATGCGTGTGGGAGGTTTACGCTCGAAAGAGTGTGATGCTATGCTGGCGGGGACTTCGCACTACCCATATACATCGGCCACACACGGCTTGTTTCTAACTGCAAAAGTACAACAATTTTTGGATATGCAACATAATTGTTTGAAAAATCATCGTTTTTCCCTATTTTTGCACCGTCAAAACAAGGCAATAATCATTTTTAACTAATAAATCCATAACATCAGATGACTACCAAACTTAACATCCCAAGCCTGGCAGCCACTGCCAACAAAAACCTGAAAATCAAAACGAAACGCGCTTTCGCGCTCTTGATGTTCGCCCTGCTTGCGCCCGCTGCGGCGTGGGCGCAATTCGGCGGCGGAAGCGGCACCGAAACCGACCCATTCATCATCGCCACCACCGACGATATGGACCAGTTGGCCGCCGACGTAAACGGCGGCACCACCTACAGCGGCACCCACTTCCTGATGACCGCCGACCTCGACTATTCAGGGAAAGACTACACGCCCGTCGGCAACTGGAACAACCAATTCTGCGGCCACTTCAACGGCGGCGGCCACACCATCACCAACATAACCCTCAGCGGCAACGGGTACTATTATGCCATCTTCGGAGTAATAGGCAACGGCGGCATGGTGGAAAACCTCACGCTCGACCAAAGCAGCATCGGAGACTACGGATATTATCTTGGAGGCATTGCCGGAAGTGTGTATTACGGCACCATCAGAAACTGCGTCAATAAGGCTTCCCTCATATTGGAAGATTATACTCATGAAGGCAATTATTATGGCGGTATCGCTGGAGATGCCGAGAACAGCAGCATCATCGATTGCCAAAACCGTGGAAATGTTCGGGGAGGCAGTTTTACCGGTGGCATCGTGGGAAGATCCAACAACACAATCATTACCGGTTGCCAAAACTTCGGGAGAGTTGAGCATCCTTCAGGAGTCTTTAGCTACAGAGGAGGCATTGTCGGAACAGTTTATAACAGCACCGTCAACCATTGCGTAAACGCTGCATCTGCATACGTCTCAGGGCATTATTATGTCGGCGGCATCGTAGGAGAAGCAGAAAGTAGCTCGGTAAGCAACTGCTTGCATTTGGGGATAATGAGTTATGTTAATGATTGCCAAGGTGGAATTGTCGGCATGAATTCTGGGGCCAACAACACTTACAGCAACAACTACTACCGTGATCCCTATGCCGGCAACATCGGCGGCATCCAAGGCAACGATGTGGAAGGGCAGGCGATGTACGGCTATGCCGTCAGCGGCGAGGATGGCATCACTGTCGGTGTGGCGGGCAGCATCGGCTTGGCCTACGAGGGCACGTCGTATGCAGGGAATGGAGAGAGCGTTGCCCTAAACATCAGTGCGCCGGTTGGCTACATTCCGAGCAATGGCTATTCCGCTTCGGCGGGCACACTCACCCCAAGCGGCGACGCCTACACGCTCGCGATGCCTGAGGAGGATGTCACCATCACGGCCACCTTGGTCGCGGTCAAGTCCTTCGCCTCCGAAGGCAGTTGGTGCGAAGCCTCCAACTGGGTGCCCGAAGGCGTCCCCACCTTGGAAGACGATATTTACCTCTTTGCCAACGCCACCGTGCCCGAGGGCTGCGTGGCCGAGGCCAACAGCGTCACCGCCGTAGGCGGCAGCAACCTCACCATCGAGGACGGCGGGCAACTGAAAAGCAACAGCGATGTCAATGCGACCATCAAGAAGCACATCACGGGCTATGGCGAAAGCACCGACGGCGGTTGGTATCTGGTAGGCTTCCCGACGAGTGTCTTCCCCGGTCCTGAACCCACGGCCTTGGGCCTCATCACCACCGAGAGCGACTTCGACTTTTACTTTTTCGCAAATAATTTCCCCGACGGTCTCGAATGGCGCAACTACAAGGCGGGGGCTATCACTAGGATACAGGCTATGCTTAGGTACGGCTATCTCTACGCCAATGCCTCCGACATGGACATCGTTTTGAGCAACAGCCTCAACGCCTCCGCCGACGACGATGTCATAAGTCTTATTTACAGTGGAAACTACGACTTTAAGGGCTGGCATTTGCATGGCAATCCGTTCCCTTGCGATGCCTACGTCTATGACAACGCCACGGGCGCATACCGCAGCCTCTACAGGATGAACACCGACGGCGACGGTCTCATTCCCGCCACGGGGGTCGTCCACCCGATGGAAGGATTCTTCACGCAAGCCACCACGACCGGGGAAAAGATAAGAATTTCAAGAAACCCCATAGTCGCACAAAGCAACCTCCTCAGCATCGACTTGGTGGAAGGCAACGCAAACACAAACAGGGACGGCTCAACGCCCGCTGCCACCGACCGCGCCATCATCCGCTTCGGCGAGGGCAACACCTTGGAGAAATTCAGCCTCAGCGACCGCACAAGCAAAATCTATATCCCGCACGGCGGGAAGGATTACGCCGTGGCCACCGTTGGTAGAGACGCGCCATGGCACGTCTCTACAACAGACGAAATCCCGATTAATTTCAAGGCCGCCAAAAACGGCACCTACACCTTGACCTTCGACACGCAAAACCTTGATTTGGAATACCTACATTTGATTGACAACCTCACCGGCGCGGACATAGACCTCATCCCCCTTTTAAGGGGGCAAGGGGGTTTAAACGATACCCGCCCCTCTACCGCATCCTACACCTTCACCGCCAAGACCACCGACTACGCCTCGCGCTTCCGCTTGGTGTTTTCCGAACCCGCAGACGAGACGTCTGCGAACCGGCCGTTTGCGTACATTGCCGATGGCGAAATACGCATCAATGAGGCGGATGCACGCGATGCGTCCCTACAGGTGGTGGACGTGATGGGGCGCGTCATCGTCACTAAAGACGTTGCGCGCAACGTCTCTACCAACGGGATGACACCGGGCGTTTACGTTTTGCGCCTCATCGACGGCGACAACGTCAAGACGCAGAAAATCGTTGTTGAATAATTCATTGCACAACAAATAATTAAGCGGTGCCGAAGAATCACGGCACCGCTTGTTTTTTGCCTTCACTTTAGCCTCACCTTAGCCATAGCACTTGTCCCGTTTGCAGTCGGGCCGACTGCAAGCCGTTCTTTTTCATGATCTTCTCGGGCTTCACGGCGAAGCGCAAGGCCACATCGCGGAGGGTTTCGCCTTCGGCAACGGTGTATTTCTTCGCCTTCCAGTTCTTGTTTTTCAGCCTGGCAAGATACACCACATCGCCACTGTGGAACACCATCTCGTCGGGACGACGCAGCAGGTTGTATTCACAGAATTTCTTATACTTGATGTTGAAATCCTTAGCCAACTGTTCGGGCGTTTCTCCCTCCTTGGCATAGACGAAGCGCACACCGTTGTTCTCGTAGATGAAACGCTTGTCAGCCGTCATGTCGACCAACTCGTAGGTCGAACGGTTTTCGGGTGAGAAGGCCAACTCCAACAGTTCGTCTTCGGGCGCAATGTCGGGCAGTTGGTTGTCGTCGGTCATCTGGCCCAAGGCGATTTTGTCGTATTTGGCGAGATCATAAAGCTCAATGCGGTCGATGAGCAACTGGGCATATTTCGGGTTGGTGGCATAGCCCGCCGCCTTGAGTCCTCGTGCCCAGCCTTTGTAGTCGGTGATTTCAAGGTCGAAAAGAGCGGCATAACGCGAGCGACCACAAAGGAATTCCGAGTGGTCGCGGAACGACTCCTCGGCGTTCTTGTATTTGCGGAAGCACTCGTCCTTCTCGTCGTCGTCCATGTAGTAGGTTTTGCCCGTCCAGCCCTTGTGGCACTTGATGCCGAAGTGGTTCTTCGCCTCACGCGCCAAGGCGCTGTTGCCCGCCCCCGATTCGAGCAAACCTTGCGCCAAAGTGATGGATGCCGGAATCTTATGGTCGCGCATCTCTTGCATGGCGATGTCCTTGTAGGTCTGGATGTATTCCTCAGGGGTGATGCGTTGCGCCAGCAGCGACAACGGCAACAGCATAACAAAAGCAAAAAACAGTTTCCTCATAATCGTTCAAAATAAAGGTGTAAAATTACAACATTTTCGGGAACCAACGATGACAAAACGAAATTTTCCGTATCTTTGAAGCCAATTTTGTGCAAAAATATGGACACGAAGAGCCTTTTTCAGTATTTCCCCGACCTGACCGAGCGCCAGAAGGAGCAATATAACCAGTTGAAAGACTTATATTTGGATTGGAACAGCAAAATCAACGTGATTTCGCGCAAGGACATGGAGCACTTCTATGAGCACCACGTCGTGCACTCGTTGGCCATCGCCAAATACTACGAGTTGCTGCCTGGCATGAATGTGATGGACCTCGGCACGGGCGGCGGATTCCCCGGCATCCCCCTGGCCATCATGTTTCCACAGACCGAGTTCTTCTTGATAGACGGCACTGGCAAGAAGATAAAGGTGGTGAACGCCGTGAAGGAGGCCATCGGATTGGAGAATGTAGTAGCCGAACAGAAACGCGCCGAAGAGGTGAAAGCGAAGTTCGACGTAATCACTGGTCGCGCCGTGATGACCCTGCCCGAGATCGCCAATCTGGCTGGCAACAAGCTGAGAATCAGAGGAGACGTAGAAGCTGGCGGCATCCTTTATTTGAAAGGCGGCGACCTCACCGAAGAGTTCAAGGCTCTTGGCCGCTATTGGCACTACAAGAAAGCCATCATCAGCAAATGGTTTAAGGAGGAGTATTTCAAGGAGAAGTATGTGATACATTTGTATTGACGCGGGACTGCGGGGCTTTACAGGCTCATGCACCCCGTGAGACCCGTCCCGAAGGGACGACACCTTATTAACCCCGCACAAGCATAGCGCAGTGTGGGGCCTAACGACAGCAACAAACCAATAAAATAAAAAGATGAAAAGACTAACCCTAACCCTACTGGCAACGCTGGCCATGAGCGCGACGATGCTCGCCCAGCAAAGTATGCCTGTGCCCTTCGACCAAAACGTGAGGCGCGGCAAACTCGAAAACGGACTGACCTACTACATCCGTCACAACGAGAAACCCGCCCAACGCGCCAACTTCTACATCGCGC
>CAMKAR010000146.1 GCA_946410535.1 uncultured Bacteroidales bacterium | reverse complement strand
CGGCATACGAGATGAACTTGAAGCCGCGCGTCTCATCGAAACGCTGCGCGGCTTTAATCAAGCCAAGGTTGCCCTCGTCGATAAGGTCTTGAAGGCTAAGACCTTGGTTTTGATACTGTTTGGCCACCGAAACGACGAAACGCAGGTTGGCCCTGACCAATTTGTCCAACGCGGCCTGGTCGCCGGCCTTGATACGCTGTGCCAACTCGACTTCCTCGTCGGTGGTCAGCAACGCCTCTTTCGCAATGTCGGAGAGATACTTGTCCAAAGTCCCTGTGTTGCGGTTGGTGATCTGTTTTGAAATCTTCAGTTGTCTCATTTCTTCAAATCTTTTTATTGTTTTACATTTCCGTTAGTTTTCTTCTCTCTCATCATACCAATCTCCTCTTTTTGATTTTAGCATAATCTTTCCGACTGGGAGAGACAGAAGCCCGTCCATCTCTCCCAATCCAAACTTATAATACTATCAAAAACCGTACCGAAATTTCTGGTTCTCAGGAAAAAATGCAGCTCCTATGCACTTTTAGTTGAAATAGAAGTTCACCACCATGCCGTTCGGATAGACGCCTTCCATGCTGGTGCGACGCGAACGGTTGTTTTTCAACGCACTCTCCAAGTCGGTCTTGCTGTTCACGGCATTCCCGTTGACCTTAGTGATGACAAAGCCTTCGGTGATGCCCGAACCCATGAAGCGACCTTGACGGATTTCAACGATCTTCAAGCCGCTCTTGATGTTGAGGCGGGCCTTGTCGTTCTGGTTGACGGGTTGCAGCATCAGGCCAAGGTCGGAGTTGAAGAAGCTCTCACCATTCTTGACCACGTCCACATTGCCGGCTTCGTTGAGCAGCGTCAGCTCATAGTGGTGATGGCTACCGTGGCGGTTCACCTCCACATCCACCTTGTCGCCAGGACGATATTGGCCAACGGACTCACGAAGTTGCGTGGTGGAGTTCACCTTCTTGCCTGCGACAGACGTGATCACATCGCCCGCCTTGATGCCTGACAATTTGGCAGCACCGCCTTCCGTAACCTCGGCAACATACACGCCTTCAATGTTTTCCAGCCCCTCCTTATCGGCCAACTCTTGGGTCAGTTCGGCGATTTGCACACCGAGATAACCGCGTTGGGTGGTGCCATAAAGCAGCAGGTCGTCGACGACCTTACGGACAATGTTGGACGGAATGGCAAAAGAATAGCCTTCGTAAGAGCCTGTGTGCGAAGCGATAGCCGCATTGATGCCGACCAATTCGCCTTTGGTGTTCACCAAAGCGCCACCACTGTTGCCAGGATTGACGGCAGCATCGGTCTGGATGAATGATTCCACCGATGTACCTTCACCCAAAATGCTGAGGTTACGCGCCTTGGCACTCACGATGCCCGCCGTGACGGTAGAGGTAAGGTTGAAAGGATTACCCACGGCCAGCACCCATTCGCCGATGCGGACATTGTCGGAATCGCCAAAGGTAAGGTACTGCAAGTCACTGGCTTCCACCTTAATCAGGGCCAAGTCGGTGGTGGGGTCGGTGCCAATAATGGTAGCGGTCTTTTTCACCTTATTATTAAAGGTGACTTCCACCTCGTCGGCGCCTTCCACGACGTGATTGTTGGTGACGATATAGCCATCGGGGGTCAAGACCACGCCCGAACCGTAGGCCACCATCGTATTGTTGCGCGTTTGTCCCGGATAACCGTAAAGCTGTCCAAGCAAGGCGCCGAAGAAGTCGTTGTAAGTGTTGCTTTGGCGCACCACTTTTGTCATGATGTGCACTACAGCGTCGACGCTACGTTCGGCGGCGTCAACAAAGTCGGGCGTGTTTTCGGTCGGCAAGAAAGCCGCACGTTGCACTTGGGGTTGTTGTTGTACCTGCTCGACTTGCGTTACAGGCTGTTGATCAGCTTGTTCTGTCGCTTCGTTTGTCGATTGGGTTTGGTTTCCACACGATGCCAGCACCATCATTCCGGCCAGCATCCAAATCATACTCACTTTTCTCATCTTATCTCAATTTTATGGTTTCTTTACTTCTTTATAGTCTCATTAATGCCATTTTTCAACCTTTATTGCACCAAAATGCGTATTTTTGTCGAAAATTTTGGCGGATAAAGGCAATCAAAATGCGTGCCAGTCTGCCGACAAACATAGAGTTTTCAACGAATTGGAGCAAATGTTCATCAAAAACGAGACGATATCGCTGCGCCCTGCCGAGCCTGAAGATGCAGAGCGGATTTTCCTTTGGGAGAACGACCGCAACGTGTGGCGCATGAGCGGAACACACGCCCCCTACTCGCGCTTTCAGATTGAGCAGTTCCTGCTGAGCGACAACGACTTGCTGGCCAACAAACAGCTCCGCCTGATGATCAACCTGACCGAGAGCGGACAGACCATCGGCTGCATCGACATTTACGACTACGACGGCTTCAACCAACGCGCCAGTTTGGGCATCCTCATCGACAAAGCGCACCGTAGGCAGGGCTATGCCAAGGCCGCGCTTGCCTTGTGCGTTGAATACCTTTTCCGCGACCTCATGTTGCACCAAGTGCATTGCGCCATCGACGCGTTGAACACCGAAAGCCAACAACTGTTCGAAAGCCTTGGCTTCGTCCTTTGCGGACGGAGAAAGGAATGGATAAGGACGGCTGAGGGGTTCATTGACGAATTGGAATACCAACTTTTGAAATAGATTTGAATATGGTCAAAATACAAACCACCTTACCCGACGAGAAAAAAGGCAAGAAGAAAAGCAAAAAGAAAAGCGGCAAACGCGCCTCTTTCACCGTGTTATTAGT
This sequence comes from uncultured Bacteroidales bacterium, assembly GCA_946410535.1. The sequence continues at coordinate 3,049 of CAMKAR010000146.1, read as the reverse complement.
GCTTGGCATCTTGTTGGTCTTTGCGGCTGCCTTCGGCTTCTGGCTCTATAAAACCGTCATGTCGCCCAATGTGCAAACCGCTGATGGAAAACCCGTTGAGCTGTTCATCCCCACCGGCTCCGACTACGAACAAGTAAAAAAAAGCCTCTCCAACGCACAATGTCTCGTCAACGAGAAGAGTTTCAACTGGGTAGCCAACAAAAAGGAACTGCCCGCCAACATCCATCCCGGACGCTACATCGTGAATGACGGTATGAGCAACAACCAATTGGTCAACATGTTGCGTGGCGGCCTGCAAACGCCTGTCAAGGTGAAGTTCAACAACATACGCGACATCGACCAATTAGCCGGACGTATCGCCTCGCAAATCGAAGCCGATTCTACCTCCATTTCCGCAAAGCTTCACGACCAACAGTATATCAACCAATTGGGTTTCAACAACTACACCATCCCTGCCCTCTTCCTGCCCGACACATACGAGTTTTACTGGAACACCGATGCCGAAGGGTTTGTCGTGCGGATGTTCCAGGAATACAACAAGTTCTGGACCGAGGAACGCAAGCAACAAGCACAAGCGAAAGGCCTCACGCCCATTCAAGTCAGCACCTTGGCCTCCATCGTCAACAAGGAAACCAACATGACCGACGAGATGCCACGCGTGGCAGGTGTTTACATCAATAGATTGAAAAACAACTGGTTGCTTCAGGCCGACCCCACCCTCATCTTCGCCTGGAACGACTATTCGATACGCCGCGTGCTCGACCGCCACAAGGAGATCGAGTCGCCCTACAACACCTATAAATATATAGGCCTTCCTCCGGGACCCATCTGCATACCGTCCATCGCCGCCATCAAGGCCGTGCTCAACGCTGAGGACCACCATTACTTCTACTTCTGCGCCAAGGAGGACTTCTCCGGCTATCACAACTTCGCCAAGACCCTCAGCGAGCACAACCGCAACGCTGCGCGATACCAGCAGGCATTGAACCAAAGGGGAATAATGAAATAATTGATAATTGATAATTGATAATTGACAATTGAAAATTGAAAATTGAAAACTGAATAACTGAACAACTGAACAACTGAACAACTGAACAACTGAACAACTGACAAAAATGAAAGCCTTCAAAGCATACGACATCCGTGGCGAATGGGGCACCGACCTCAACGCCGACATCGCATACCGCATCGGCTATTTCCTGCCTGATGTGCTCGACACTGACACCTACCTCGTGGGTCGCGACATGCGCCTTTCCTCGCCTACCCTGTTCGAAGCCCTCACCCGTGGCCTCACCGACCGTGGCAAGGACGTGGACAGCATCGGCCTCTCCACCACGCCATTAGTCTATTGGGCCACAGCCAAATACGGCTACGGTGCTTCTGTCCAAATCACTGCATCGCACAACCCTAAGAACCACAACGGCTTGAAAATCTCAGCCAAAAATGCCCTGCCCGTAGGCTACGACACTGGCCTAAACCGCCTCGAAGCCTTGGTGGAAAGCGACAAGGCAACCACACCCTGCAATCAGAAAGGCCGAATCAGCGAGAAGAACGTCTATGCCGATTATTTGGCTTTCCAAAAGCAGTTTGTTGGCGAACACGCCAACCTCAACATCGCCGTGGATTGCAGCAATGGCATGTCGTCGCTTTTCGTGCACGACTTGATCGGTAAAGCCCAATACATCAACAACAACTTGGACGGCAACTTCCCCAACCACGAGCCCAACCCATTGGAAGCCAACGCCCAAGAGCAAATCAAAGCCTTGGTGCTGAAGGAAAAATGCGACATCGGCCTGCTCTTCGATGGCGATGCTGACCGCATCACCTTCATCGACGAGAAAGGCCGCTTCATCAGCCCTGACCTAATCATCGCTTTCCTTGGCGACTATTTCATTGGCGAACAGCACCAGAAAGGAATTGTCTTGCAAGACATTAGAAGTTCACGCGCCATTCAGGAATACCTCAATCACTACGGTGCGAAAGTGGAAACTTGGCGTGTGGGTCGAGCTTATGCAGCACTGAAACTCAGGGAATTAGACGGATGCTACGGCGGTGAGCTGGCCGGGCACTATTATTTCCGCGATTTCTATTATTCCGATTCCGCCCTTTTGGCCGCCTCCATCGTTTTGCGCCTTTTGAGCCAGCGAAAGAATGAAGGCAAAACGATGAGCCAGATCATCGACGAAATCACACCTTATTATAATAGTGGCGAAATCAACTTCAAGATTGAGCGCAAACAAGAAGCCATGGACGCAGTTCGCGACCATTTCACAAGCATCGAAAAACCTGTGCGTTTCCTCGATTTCGACGGCTATCGTTTGGATTATCCCGACTGGTGGTTCAACATACGTCCCTCAAACACAGAGCCTTACCTACGTTTCCTCTGCGAAGCCAAGAGCGAGGCAAAACTGAGCGAAATCATCAACACCGTGAAACAAATCGTGAATCTGATGGCATAATACCACTATTTTGCTTACCTTTGCAAAAATTTGAACCAATGAAAAGACTGACTTTGTTATTATCGACCGTGCTACTTTTGGCTTTGGCCTCATGCGAAAACCCTGCTAAATCAAGAGTTTACACCGACGAAGGCTCCAAATTGCTCTTGCGTTACAGCAAATTTGACGAAGCCGAGGAGACCTTGACCAAGGCCATCAGTTACGACAAGCACAACTTTGAGGCCTATTATTATCGTGGATGTGCCAAGGTCAACGCGAAAAAATACCAGGAAGCCATTGCAGATTTCGAGAAGGCCATCGAATTGAAACCCGACTACGCCGACGCCTATTTCAACTTGGGGCGCACCTATTACTTGATGAACAACGAAGACAAGGCCTGCGAAAACTATAAATTAGCCGCTCAATACGGCAGACCCAACTTGGATGACTATCTGAAGCGCTGCAACTGATCACTCTATGATTTCCTGCTCGCCAAAGGCTTCCTCTGCGATGACGTCGCCATCTTCGTTGTAGGTTTTCCAAAGCCCCGTTTTCACGCCCTTGGCATATTGTCCTTCCTCTTTCAATGCGGTGGAAGGATAATAGGTCTT
>CAMKAR010000145.1 GCA_946410535.1 uncultured Bacteroidales bacterium | reverse complement strand
TGAGGAAGAAGAAAGAGATAACCACCACCGAGAACAGAGCGACGAAGAGACTGCTGACGATGGATGCCACCGAGCCTACGATGCCGCTCACCTTGCCGAAGTCGACCAACTCCTTGACCTTCGCCAAGAGCACAGAGGCAATGTCGAAGTCGTTGCCCACGTTGGGAAACAGCCCGATGATCCACTCGTTGAGCATGTCGATGGGGTTCGACTCGAAGTAAGTCGAGGTCTGTATGGCTGAGGCATCCTTCACGATGGACGACACCATAGGTATCATTTGCGTGACTATCAGCACCAAAAGCCCGATGATGACCACGATGGTCAGCACGGCTATGAGCCAGTCGGGGGCCGATTTCCCCTTGATTTTTATCCTTCGAAGCAACTTCATCACGGGACGGCCTATCAGTGAGACCACGAAAGCTGCAATGATGTAGATCAGCACGTTCTTGAAATAAAGGCACAAGGCCACAACGACGGCCAATCCACCCAATTTGATGATGTAACCTGCTAATTTATCGGTGTTTCGCTCGTTTTCCATAGCTGTATTTTTGTCGGTTGGAAGGACAAAATTAGTATTTTTTCACCCTTCTTACACAATTTTGGTTATTTTTGCGTTCTGTTTAAAAAGGAGTCTCACCCATTTTCAAACTCTAGCCTAATGAAGCACAAGCATATTATACTTATACTGTTTCTTTTGCCTGTCACGCAGCTTTTCGCCCAAGTCTATGACCCTCAAGCCCCCGACCCTCAAGATCCGGAACCCGACAGCCTTGAGATGGTTCTCGACGAACAGGAAATCAACGACTTGAACTCTGGCAAGGCTGTCGTCGAGGAGTCGACGGTGATGGAGATGCTCGACTTGGTGAGCAGCATCAGCACATCCCAGGACGTCTATCTCGATATCGACAAGAAAGCATGGAACAAATATGACTTTCCCGAATACGTTGTGCCGAGCTATGACGACAGCGTCTACATGGAGCGCATCCAGGCCTTGGCCTATGAGACCACCATCCCGTTGACGTTCAACAACCACGTCAAGTCGTTCATCGACCTTTACGCCAACCGCCGGCGGCAGCAGTCGAGCCGCATGTTGGGCCTGTCGTATGTCTATTTCCCCATGTTTGAGGAATACTTGGCCAAATACAATTTGCCTCTGGAACTCAAATACTTGGCCATGGTGGAGAGTGCACTCAATCCCACGGCAGGCTCGAAGGCAGGCGCCAAGGGTTTGTGGCAGTTCATGCGCGGCACAGGCGCGGAATATGGCTTGCGCGTCACCTCGTTGGTCGACGACCGCTACGACCCCGAGAAGGAAACCGAAGCGGCCTGCCAATACCTGCAAAGCCTTTATGACCGTTACGAGGATTGGTTTCTCGTGCTGGCGGCCTACAACTCCGGTCCGGGCACGGTCAACAAGGCCATCCTCCGTGCGCGTGGCGTGAAGAACTACTGGGCCATCTGGCCTTACCTGCCTCGGGAGACGCGAGGCTATGTGCCGGCCTTCATCGCCGTCACCTATGTGATGAACTATGCCCCCGAACACAACCTTTATCCCACCGACCCAGGCTTGCTGCTCCATGGTACCGACACCGTCATGGTGCACGATCGTGTGGGCTACGACCAAATCAACGAGTGCATCGGCGTGCCGATGGAAGATCTCGTTTTCTTCAACCCGCAATACACCAAGCGCATCGTGCCGGGCACCAAGGAACGCCCCTATGCGTTGCGTATGCCCACGAAATACACGCTGCGTTTCGTCCAACTTGAGGACAGCATCTATTCCTATGTGAGCAAGGCCGAGAAAGCCCGCGAATACATCGAGGAGAAAGTGGAAGAGGTGAGCGACAGCTTCGTCCATGTGGTGAAGAAAGGCGAGAGCTTGGGCAGCATCGCGAAGAAATACCATGTCACCGTGGCCAAGATCAAAAGCTGGAACCGACTCAAGCGCGACACGATCCACGTCGGCCAACGGCTCACCATCTACCGATCGGGTGCCCCCATGGCCCAAGTGGGCAAGACAACGCCCAAGAGCAGCTCGGGCAACAAGTCGGCCACCTCGCCGACGGTCAAGACGCACACCGTCAGGAAAGGCGAGACGCTGAGTTCCATCGCCCGCAAATACAGTTGCACCGTCAACGACCTCAAGAAGTGGAACGGCCTGAAGAGCAACAACGTAAAGGTGGGACAAAAATTGAAAATCAAGAAATAACCAAACCGGCATTCGGCTCGAATGCAGACAAAATCCATTATAACCATGAAAAAGACATTGAGAAACATGACACTGTTGCTTGCACTGGCCTGTTTGGCAGTGGCTTGCAGCGAAGAGTCGCGCACACCCAAGAAAGACCGCTCGGTGGGTGGCACCTCCGAGATTATGGTCGTCACCCAAAACGACGAGCAATGGAATGGCCGCATCGGCGACTCGCTCCGCCATTTCTTCCTCGACTATCAATATGGTTTGCCGCAGCCCGAGTCGCGCAACGAGCTGGCCCACATCAATGTGGCGGGCTTCTCCGACATGTTCCGCAAGCACAAGAACATCATCGAGGTCGAAATCAACCCCAACCTCGCAGTGGCCGTGGCCGAGACCGCCGAAGACCTCTGGGCCGCGCCGCAGCGCTACGTCAAGATCAGCGCACCCGACCTGACCTCGTGGGTCGAGCTGTTCGACAGGCAAAAGGAGGTCTACCAACGTTGGTTCGACAAGGTGGAACGCGAGCGCATCATGAACGTGTTCCGTCCCACCAAGGACGAGGCCATTGGCAAGGCCATCGCCGACAAGTTCGGCTTCACGTTGACCGTGCCGCAAGGCTTCTATATCGCCAAGAGCGAACCCGACTTCATGTGGCTCCGCAAGGAACTGGAACGCTCGAGTGCCGACATCGTCATCTACCAAACACCTTATAAGGATACCTTGCAGTTTGAGACGCAGAGCCTTGTGGCCATGCGCGACATGATGCTTGGGCAATACATCCCCGGCCCATCGGAAGGCTCCTACATGGGCACCGAGACCGAGTTTGTGCCGCCTATGGTGACCACCGCGAGCCAGTTCCCTGCCGGTTATGCCAAAGAGATGCGTGGCATGTGGCGTGTCGTCAACAACTACATGGGCGGGCCTTTCGTGTCGTACACCTTCGCCGACAGCCGCACGGGGCAGCTCGTCACCGTCGAGGGGTTCTACTACGAGCCTAACCAGAAGAAACGCAACGCCCTGCTCCAGCTGGAATCAATCCTCTACAGCGTGCAGTTCGTGGAAAGGCCATAGGAGTCACTCACCGTTTCCTATAAGTCACTACGACTTCGCCGATGGGCGAGCCAGTCCGCGTAACGATTTGTCTGTCTTTCCATTGCCCTATCGGCATGGCATCGACCAGTATCGTGCCGTCGTCGAGGAGATGCAGGCGGCCCGTCATGCTGCCGTCGGCGTTTGTCAGCGTAAGCACGGAGTCGGCGCTGATGGTGATGGTGTTCTGTTTCTCCATCTCGCCGATTTGCCTGACCAGTTCGGGTGTGTTGCGTCGCTCGTCGAACTGCACGTTCACTTTGTCGACGGTCCAAGTGCCTACGATGCTGTCGCCGCCGTGATGGCAGCCGCAGAGCGCGATGGCGAGACCTGTGAGGAAGAGGATGTCTGTTTTCATGCCGCAAAGTTACAATAATGGCGTAAGTTTCGCATAGGAATCCGAAAAAAAACTATTTTTGCGAAACAAAACAAATCCCGATGGAAACCAACCGTCTGCAATGGTTCAAAACAGAGGAGCGCGAGGGCAAGACCTTGGTCTTCGACCCCTTGCGTCGGCGTTTCGTTGCTTTGACGCCCGAAGAGGAGGTGCGACAAAAGACGCTCTATCTCTTGGTGGAGCGACTCAAGGTGCCGTCGGGTTTGGTGGCGGTGGAGTATTCCGTCAAGGTGAACGGCATGGACAAGCGTGCCGATGCCGTCGTGTTTGGCACCGAGGGTCGCCCGCTGATGGTGGTGGAGTGCAAGGCCGCGAGTGTTGCCCTCACCCCGCTCGTCCTCGACCAGGCCGTGCGTTATCATTCCGCCTTGCATCCCCGTTACCTGCTTCTCACCAACGGCATCGCCGTTTATTGTTTCAAGACGAATGGAGCGGCGCTTCGCGCGATGGACAGTTTGCCCTCGTATGCCGAGATGCAGTCGGCTTGCGATTAAAAAGACGACGCTTTTCAACACCTATTGAAAAAACTCCCAACTAAAAAAATCCTTGCTATTATAAATTTATTTAGTACCTTTGCATCCGCTTTTGAGGCGTTTTTTGACAAAAATTAAATAGAAATAAATTGATAATCAACTAAATACTAACTAAAAAGAAATCTAAAAACAATGAAAAGAAAGGCTTTACTCTTTATCTTGTTGCTCGCGCTTGGATTGCCGTGGGCAGCACAGGCTCAAGAAACTCCCAAAGCTATTACAGCCACACTACCTTGGTCGGAGGACTTTGAAAGCTACATCCAACGAACCCGCTACACGCCATTAAGCAGTGAATGGGCCACACCGGCGACATACGATGGTAAGCCCTGTGTCCTCATAAGCGATACTTGGTTATCTCCTGTTGGTAGGAATTCATTAGAATGTATGACGAACGGCAGCAATTCAAACATTTTTGTGCTTCCCAAATTCAACAAGCCCTTGAATACGCTCACCGTTCAGTTTAAAGTAGCTGGTCACACTAGTGGCCGTGGCCAATTTGGTTATATCACCGATGCCAACGATGCCAGTACCTTCCATTCTTTGACAAACATTTCTCAGCCTGCAACTGCTGGCAACCATAATTATACATCATACAACTACGACTTGTCCACCATGAGTGCCCCTACCAACTCATCCTACCGTTTGGCCGTAAAATATACTTTTTTCGGCAGCGATGACGAAGAAGGCTCATGGTACTTCGACGATTTCAGTGTGACATATACCGATCCTAGCGGCGGTGGGGATGTTTGTACCCCATTCTTCAGTGGAGTATCAGACTATATTACCAATTTTACGTTGGGAGACATTAACAATTCCACAGGCTTATCAACAAATGGCTATGGTGACTACACGCTTATGTCAACCACGCTGACGATAGGCGCCCAGGTTTCGGCATCGCTGTCCAGTTCTGATGGCGGTGGATACCACGGAGCAGCCATTTGGATTGACTTTAATAACGATGGCACTTTTGATTCTTCTACCGAAAGGGTTGGAACATACAGCAACAGCATTACACCGAATTCAACCGTTTCTATAAATGTGTCGATACCCTACTATGCTACAACAGGGAGCCATCTCATGAGAGTGATGTATCACTATAATATGAGCGGAGACGAGTTGGATCCTTGCACACCTACTAACATTCACGGTGAATGCGAAGATTATATGGTGAATATCATCGCAGAACTGCCTAACCTACCCTACATCGAGGACTTCGAAAACAACCAAAATGGTTGGCAATTTGTCAACGGCGGGCGCACCAACAAATGGTATTATGGCGCAGCAGGAGCCCACGATAGCAATAATGGCCTCTTTATCTCCTACAACGGTATTGACAACCAATACAACAATACAGCTGCAGGTGCCGTGTGGGCTTACAGAGAGATTAACTTCGGAGAAACCAAAGACTATGTCATTTCTTTTGACTGGAAAGCATACGGCGAAGACCGTTTTGACTATATCCGTGTAGGTCTTGTCCCTTCAACAACAACACTCACTGATGGCGAAAGTTTTGATGCCCCCACTGGTTGGATTGACTTGAATAACAACACTATTTTGAATCAACAATCATCATGGCAAAGGAAAACCACAACAATTAATGTTTCAGCTGGCACCTACAAGTTAGCGTTCTGCTGGAGAAACGACAATAGCAGTGGCAATAATCCCCCTGCT
>CAMKAR010000144.1 GCA_946410535.1 uncultured Bacteroidales bacterium | reverse complement strand
ATCAAATTCGTGCTGGCCTATTCATCTGACGACGGGCTGCTCACCACCATTCCCGTCGTCAACAACGATTTGTGCACCGACGAATCATACTATGGAAAACAACAATTAGAAGACCTTTTGATATGGACAAGAAGAAAAAGATAAGCGCTTTTATCGCTTTAGCCATTGCAACGTTATTTTTGTGGCCACAGAACCCAATGGCCCAAACCAAGCCTGACAAAATCCAGTTTTGCGACAAGCAATACAAAGAAGAATTGGGCAAAGACAGCATCACCCTGTTTCTCAAAGCCATTGACAGGGAGGGAAACCACATGACCTCGGTCAATGCGTCTGACTTGGTACGCAGCTTCACCCTTGTTGAAGACGGAAAGGCCATTTCGAACGACCGTTGGACGGTGGAAACCCTCACTAACGGCAAACGCATACCGGCAAATTTCACGATCTCCGTCCTGGTCGACCTAAGCATTGGCAGGGAAGGCAAGGAAAGCATCTACGCCGCAATCAAGCAACTGCTTGAAAGCACTCACGAAGGCAGTGTCTACCTCTCCTTTTTCGGCAATGTGGTCTCATCAAGCCAATTGGTGACCAAGGAAAACATCGACTCTTTCAAGAGTCAATTTGAAAGAGAACCCGACGAGAAGTGCATTTACAGCGCACTTTACGCCAAGCTTTCAGAATTCAATTGGACCTACCCACCCTTGAGAGACTCCATCAGGAAAGAAGGCGGGTATGAGAAAAACCAAGACATCAACAACAGGGCCAGCAATGCCTCTGAAGGGGAAAACCTGCTCTTCCTCTTCACCGAGGGCCACATCGAGCCTACCATCGAGTATATCGATTACCCACGACTTCAGGAATATCTGAATAACGAAGACTATGCACGGATCACGCCCAAGGTTTACGCCTTCTTCTTCGACACAGGCAACGGGATCGACCCTAACCTGGAGACTTTCCTGAAAGGCATTACCACCCCACGCGACGCCAACCATGAAATCATCAAGAAAAGGCAAGGCGCCTATATGTCATCAAACAACATGAGAGATGTGGTCGGGAACTTCGAGCAGGCTGTCCGAAACGAAATGTACGACTTCGCCCTTAGCTATAGGGTGCCTGAAAACAAGGTATATACCGGCAGGGTCGACTACGAGGCCCTTTGGGACGGACTGTCTGTGGGCAAGGCCGCTTTCGACATCGGGACTCCCGAAAACTCGTGGCCTCACCGTGAGGCAAAGGCATCCGAATCCGTGGTGAAATATTTAGTGGCCTTGTTGGTGACATTGCTCACCATCATACTGTTCATCGTGGTGATGAAAATCCTGGTACCCGGCATCAAGTCGAAGACATTCGAAGCGAAGTACTACAACCGATACAAACCACGCGACGACGTAAAGAAGCTGACTTGCCCGCTTTGCCGCTGCGAGATATTGCCAAACGAAATGATCGTGACCAAATGCAAGCACCTCATGCATGTACGCTGTTGGAAAGACAACGATTACAAGTGCGTTGAATATGGGCAAAACTGCAAGGACGGAATTCAAGACCACGTCCATTGGGATGATTTGTTCACAAAGCACACCCTTCGCGACTGCTACTTGGCCATCATGGGCATCGTGGCTGGACTGTTCAGTTGGGTCATCTATGAACTTACAGGCAATGGGATGTTCGAAGGTTTGTCGACAAGCATCGTCGACACATTCTTCAAGGCCGACGAGACGAACCTGGGCATCGTCAGCAATTGCATAACCAAAGTCTCGGCATTCCTCTCCATCGGTTTGCTTCTTGGTTTCTTCCTCTCTCTCATTTTCAGATACAACGACGGCGTTAAACGCAAAGACTGGAAATCGCTGCTGGAAATCATCGGCCTGTCGATACTCACAAGCCTTATCGGCATGGCTGCGTTTGCCTTGGGTGGCATCATACTGTGCTTATGGCTTTCGCCAACAGACACGACCATTCCCTGGTATTGCTCGTTCCCTGCCTACCTGCTATTCTCTGTCTGCACATCATTAGCCCTAACCATCAAGTCGTCCATCCCCATCAAGAGCGCTCTTTTAGGCGGACTGGTTTCGTCCATAATAGGTTTCATCGTGCTTTATTTCTCAAGCATCACCAACAAGAACTGGGAATATATGAACATGCTTCTCAACTTCGTCATCTACGGAGGCGGTCTTGGAGCTTCGTTGGTCACAGTGCGTATGTTGGCTGAGAAATATTTCCTTGTGGTCACCAATGGCATCCGAAGTGGCCTGCGCATCCCCATCCACAAGTGGATGAACGCCACTGGAGGAGGCAACATCGTCACCATCGGAATGACACAGCGTTGCGAAATCATGATGAATTGGGAGAAAAGCAACAAGGTGGCCAAGGAGCATGTGCAACTCTATGTCGACCACGAACGATCGCAGGCCATGATGAGGCCATTGGCCAACACGGTATTCAACATGAGAACCGAGCTCACCTCAACCAGCAAGCCCGTGCCGCTTTCCAATGGCGACACCATCAAGGTCGGCGACACCATTTTCCAATATGTTGAAAACTAACGGCTGCAATGACAAACATGGAGAACCAAAACAAATATGAATGGGGAGAAGGTGTTTTCACCCTTCTTTCATGGTTCAGGCAAGACAAGGTGAAAAATGCACGAGTGCTGGTGGCAGGTGCAGGTGCGTTGGGCAACGAGGTAGTCAAGAACCTTGCGCTTTTCGGCATCGGACACATCTACGTGGTCGACTTCGACCAAATAGAGCTGACCAACCTTACCCGTTCAGTCCTCTTTAGGGAGGAGGATGCCTACAGCCACTCCTACAAAGCGGAAATCATCGCCAAACGCGCCATGGAAATCAATCCCCAAATCAAAGTTACGCCCATCGTGGGCAACTTGTTCTCGGAAGTGGGATTTGGCATCTATCGAATGGTCGATGTCGTGATTGGCTGCTTAGATAGTCGTGTCGCCCGCTATCAGCTCAACCGATTGTGCATGAGGGCAGGAAAAACATGGGTTGACGGCAGCATCGAGAACCTAACGGGAGCCGTCAGGGTTTACACGCCAGGACTGTCATGCTACGAATGCGGCCTTTCGAGAGACGAGTTCAACAACATCATGCTCCGCACGGGTTGCGCCGATGTGGTGCGCCTGCAAAGCTCGGCAGGACGCATCGCCACCACCCCCATCAGTGCCTCCATCATCGGTGCCATGCAAGTGCAGGAAACCATGAAAATCATCCATCTCGACACTGAAGCCGCTTCCCAATTCAAGACCCTGCAAGGCAAACTCTTCCATTACGAAGGGATGACAAACAGTGCGAAGGTTTATAGGTTCGCATCGTGGAAAAGCACCTGCCCGGCACACCAAAATTGGACTCCAATCATTGAAGCGACAGACCTTTCGGCCACGCAAACGGTAAGCGAAGCCCTTACCCTGCTCAAAGCCGAACTCGGGGTTGAAACCGTTGAAATCAACATGTGCAACAACAAGTTTGTCGACAAGATAGTAGCCGACAAGAGCGAGAGGGAATTCGATGTCATGCTCCCAGAGTCGAAGCTCGAGGACTACATCAAGAAGCACGCCGAATTGCGCCAACTCAGCTACACGACACTATTCCACAAGTCGTTCTTCGAGAACATCGACACGGATTTCCCCTACCAACATCTGACATTGCAGCAGATAGGCATCCCGCTATTCGATGTGGTGCAAGTGACCTCCGAAAAAGGATTGTCGTATGTCGAACTTAGTGGCGACGCGCCTTTATTCAAATGAATAAGCCAAAAGACATGATGCCGTCCAACATTCCTTATGACATCAACATCGAGTTGCTTCTGGCGTATTTTGCGGAAGGCTCATGCAAAGTCTCGTTCAGCGGTTTGCACAAGCGCAATGCTTACAACGACCTGATCAGGCTGGAAGAATCGTCAGGCGGCAAGATGCAGCTTACCGTTGGCAGAGCCAGCCTTTACAACTCGTTGCCCGAGCTGATGTTCCATCCCATCGACCGATTTGACAACTTGCCCTATGGAGAAGAAAAAGAGGTATTTGATGCGGAATATGAGGCCCAAGAACGCGAAAAGGAAAATGCCCACAGATTTTTCGCACCCATCGACCTCATGCTGCTTCGCTTGCGCCTGATGGTCAGGGAACGCCTCAATGTGTATGCCGAGACCGACAAAGTCATGATCGACATCCTTGGTGACGAGATTACCGATACACAACGCAACAACAGATTCATCAAGAAAACCATGCCGTTTCTGCCTTTTTGCAAAACAATAAGAGGCAACAAAACCAACCTTACGCTGATGCTCCGCAAAATCTTCATGGAAGAGGGCCTCAGCATCAACCTGTTGGAACAATCTGTCTCCTACACCGATGACAATCCAAGATACCTATCGCATTTGGATGGCAACATAGAGGACATTTTCGTCGGCAACACATTCGATGAGCGGACGACGACATACTTGATCCATTTTTGGCCCGATGACGAAGACGGCGAACTTTTCCTGCATTTTGTCGACGAAGTGGAAGTCTTCAGCCTGTTTGTGCAGGACTATTTCATGGCCATTGACGAGACGATAAGGTTCGATATCAGCTGCGACAACGCCCCAGTTTGCCTGTCGGACAAAACGAACTTCAATTATATGAATTACAACATGAATATCTAAACACCATGCAAAAAAGAATTTGTTGGAAAAAAGGGATGCGGCTCTCTGAGAGCATCATGCGGGCATCCGACGATGCCACTGCCGAAATAGTCAGTCATGCCCTAACACTCGCCGCAACGGGGAGGCTCGGACTTCTCCCCTGCTCTCGCCCCTTCCAGCTCTCACTTGGCGAAATCAACCCCGACTACATCGAAGTGAAAGCCCTGGATTGCCTCGGCATGACAAGAAGTGGCCAACTCATCGACATACAATTCGACACCAACTACACAAACCGATTGAAAAATCGCGTCCCCATGCCGGCGTCTTCTTCGTCATATACTGCAAGCGAGCTGTATCTTACCGTCAGCATACAACCTTATTGGGAAGAAACCAGAGACGGATATGAAGAACCGGTCTACGAATTTGAGCTTGTAGGCATCAACAGCCCGATTGCCGACAATGCCCTGCCCATAGCACACCTCATCGACTCGGAATACGGTGGATGGCATGTGGACGAAGACGGTTTCGTCCCGCCCTGCCTCTTTGTGTCGTCGCACCAAAAATACCGCAACCTGCTTATTCAATTCATCCAAACGTTGAATGAGACTGAGGCAAAAATCAGCCGAATGCCCAACGACAGCATGGACGAAGCCTTCCGCATCTTCTGGCCCATCATGCAGCAAATCATGATTGAAACAGACAAAGGCCGCGACATGCTGACCCCTATGACCCTATTAGGCAACGTGCAAAAGTTCATCGCCGCATTCACAACCGCCATTACCATCGACAAATATCTCCGCTTAGACGACACCGCCGTTTTCAGGCAATATATCCTGAAGCCCTACAATGTCATGGATGCGTATGCCTTGATCAACCAAGGCCTTAACTTGTGCATCACCATCAATAGGAAACTCGACGGACTTGAAACCGTTGAACCTGAACAGCCCAAGCCAAGCAACAAATTGCCCTCGCCAAGCATCGCCAACGAGCACCAGTCAAAAGACTGCAACAGAAGCGTCATTTCCATCCCTGTCATCAACCCGATGCCAGAAGCCACCGTGATGTTCTCAATCGATGGAGGCAATTCGTTCAAGCCTGCGACTCCAAGGGGCAACAACCTTGTCATTTCCATCAGAAACAAGTTCAAGCCCGAAAGGATTCCAGAGCCAGACCAAAACATGGTTGTCATGCTCAAGGCCATCCTCAATGGCGACGAAAGCGATGTCAACACGCTCACACTGAAGCTTCACAAGGACTACAAAACCTGGATACAA
>CAMKAR010000143.1 GCA_946410535.1 uncultured Bacteroidales bacterium | reverse complement strand
TCCGCCATTCTGGAAGCTTGAACAGCTCGTCGGCTTCCCAAATAATCACTAAAGAACTGTCGGGTTGGGACAAAACAGTGGGAAAATCGATGCTAGTACTATTGAAATACAATTCATAACCGTTCCCTCCGTATGGCGAAGGCATTTTAGATGGAAGCGGGTGCTCATCAATGATTTCAAAGTCGTTATTCATCCTGACCACTGCATTGTTGTGATGATAACTTGAGACGTGTCCATAGTCGCCACTGCCGTCTTTAAACTCGAAGATGCTTCCCAAAGCAAGATACTCGCTAATGGGTTGCTCGCTCTCATGAAAGGCCAGTAGCGTCCCGTCGTCTGATGAAATCTTGAAAAAGGTTTGAGGATGAAACTGTATATCTGTTCCTTGTGGTTGATGAATGACCTCGTAAGGGAGGGTCATATACACAATATTGCCTTGGGCATCCATGAAGCTTCTGCCAAAATAAAAGAAACAATTATCCAATTCATCAATCTCGATTTCCTTTTGCCATACGGTCTGGAGGTCTCTGTCAAATTTGTAGGCCAAAAGTCGGTCGCAATGAAGCTCGTTGTCGTGTATTTTCCCAACAGCGAGATAGCGGCCTGGTTGTTTCGGATCAGAAAAGAGCCCCACTATGGTCGAGCGTCTGCCCTCTTCACCAAACATCATTTCACCCATCATTTCGCCAGTAGCGGATAATTTGAGGATTTTGGCCGCTACAGTGTAATTTTCATTGTCAAACCATTCTTTCATGTATTCAAAAGCTGACACAAGGAAACAGCCGTCGTCAGTTTCCAAGGCGATTCCTCCTTCAGCCTCCGTGTCGGGGTAGTTGTAGGTGAAGTAGAAGTCGGGTGTTTGGGCGAATGCAACAATTTGAAAGGCTAATAGGGAAAGAATAAAGCTGAACTTTTTCATGGAACTGATTTTTTATGGTTTGAAGCGGCAAAAATAATGTTTTATTTTTTAGCAAACAAGCTTTTTTTATTTTGGTGACAAAATTTAAGTTCCGAACAGATAGGAATATTTGTCTATATGGAAGAAAATGATTTGGGAACTTTATGCCATCTGACTCAAAGCAATTCTGAGTCAGATGGCATAAAGTGCAATCTTTTATTCTGACGTTCAGGCACTTGTTCATCTAAAATCCATCCACCACACCTTGGTCTGGCGTGTGTCGCCGTGCGACATGCGGGCCAGCTGTGCCGTGTAGTTGTCGTAGTTGTATTCGATCTCCTTTTGGGGATACTCCAAACGATACGACGTCAGCTTGGCGTGGTCGATGGTGGTGGGTGTCCTCATGGTGCGGCGTGCCAAGGCCCAGGCCTCCCACGGCTGGCGGAAGAGGTTGAGCCAACGCTGCTGGTAGATGAGGTCGAGGTAGGCCTCGTTGCTGCCGTCGAAGCTGGGGTTCATATACACCGCATAGTTCATCACGTTGGAAGCCATCTTCTGACCCAAGGCCCAGATGTCGAGGCCCGTGGTGAAGTTGGTGTATTGCGGATAGAAGTAGGTCCAGCGGCTGGTGTTTTGCGGTATGTGTGCCCAGAAGATGCTCGACTGGTAGATGCCTTGGAAGAGCATCTGGTCGAGCTCCATGCCCGAGAGGGTGACGCCGCCGATGCCGCGCGCCCCGATTTCGGCCTTCATGAAGAGCACGTCGGCGTAGGTGACGAAGATTTGCGGCATATAGCGCTCGTCGCGGGTCAGGTAGTAGTTGAACGGCGAATAGAGGCACGACGGGCCTTTGAAGGTGTAGTTGGCGTCGCGGCTCTGGGCATAGGGCGAGCCGCCTTCGGTGGGCGTCTCGGCGGTGCGAATCTGCGGGAAGGGCTTCCATGCGCCGTCGGGGAAGCTGTCGGTCTTGTGGCTGGTGTCGAAGAAGAGGAAGGCGCGATAGTCGAAGATGCCGCTGCCGTCCATGTCGTCGGTCGACGAGACGATGCTCCACACGGTTTCGCCCATGCGGAGGTTCTTGTGCTCGCGGAACGACCAGTTGATGTCCCAATTGGTACCCAACACACTGGGCCACAAGGCAATGGCACCACCCGTGGCCACGCCGCCCGAAGAGCTTATCGAAGAATAAGGAAACTCATAGGCCTTCTTCAGCAAAGGCTCGGCAAAGGCGGGGTCTTTGTCGTACATGCGCAAGCCGTGGCGCAGGATGAGCGAGTTGGCAAACTCGGCCCAAAGCGTGTAGTTGTTGTTGAGCAGCACCTCGTAGGGCAGCTTGTAGTACTCGTTGCCGCTGGCGGTGGTGGCTGAGTCGGCGTGGAGCACGTCGCGCGACCACACCAACTCGTCAAGCAGCGACTTGTAGATGCTCTCTTGGGTGTCCCATTCGGGCTTCATCGTGGTTTGCGACGAGGCGTTTTCCCAGATGCGGCTCGCCTGTGAATAAGGCATGTCGCCGAAGATGTCGGTGACCTTGAAGGTTTGGTAGGCCTTCAGGATGGTGAGCTGGGCGCGCACCTTATCGCACACGGCGGTGTCGCCTTGCTCCTCGCCATAGGCATCGAAACGGCGCTCGAGTTCGCGGATGTTGGAAAGCATGAGGTAGTAGTCGTTCCAAACGCTGGAGGTGCCGATTTGTGAGTTGCCCCATGCCTCGGAAGTCAGGGCGCCGAGTTCCGTCTCGGGGTACCAGATTTCGTTTTGCAGGTAGAACTGTTCGTTCATGCTCTGCTGCAAGGAGCTTACCACGCCGTTAAACAAGGCCTCGATGGTGGTGCCCGTCGGCGAGAACGGGTCTTGGTTCATTTCTTCGAAATTCTTGGTGCAGGAGGCTAAAGCTATTGTTGCTGCACAAATGATGAGAATATATCTTTTCATGATGTTTCGATTTTATAGATTCACTTTCAGCGTTACCATAAACGACCGCGTGCCAGGATAGGAGGCATACTCGAGGCCTTGGGCGTTGCCCGAACCTTGCGTGCCTTCGGGGTTGATGTTGTCGGGCAGGGTCTTGTAGATGTAGAACAGGTCGCGACCCACGAGGGAGAGCGAGGCCTGCTTGAAGAGGTTCTGCTTGTCGAGCCACTTGCGCGGGAAGTCGAAGGTGAGCGACAGCTCGCGCAACTTGACCCATGTGTTGTTGACGATGCCGGGCGTGGTGAGCACCGGACCCCATCCGCCGAAGTTGGGCAGGTATTTATAAAGGTAGTGCACCACGTTCTCGTTCTCGTGGGCCTCGCCCGTCTCCGTGTTGATGCAATAGCCAGGCAGGATGATGCCGTAGTTGCCTACGAAGTTGCCTTCCGCATCGTAGTAGGGCAGACCGTTGCCTTCGCGTTCGTACAGGGTTGCCGGACTCTGGCCCGTCTGCATGCCCACCACATAGGAGGCGCAATAAATCTGTCCGCCCAACTTGGCATCGACCAAGGCGTAGAGCGACCAGTTCTTGTAGGAAGCCCTGAGGTTGATACCGCCCGTCACCAAGGGGGCGCAGTTGCCCACAGGC
This sequence comes from uncultured Bacteroidales bacterium, assembly GCA_946410535.1. The sequence continues at coordinate 2,471 of CAMKAR010000143.1, read as the reverse complement.
ACACGGTTGTCGGTCATCAGGTAGGTGGTTCCCGTCTCGTTGAGTAAGGGCAGCGGTTTGCCGTTGGCATCGTAGAAAGGTCCCACAGTGGTGCCGTCGGGCGTGGTGTATTCATAGACGTAGTCCCATCCGTAGATGGTGCCATAGTCCTCGCCTTCTTCCACAGCGACAGCGGGGCCGTTGGAACCCCAAATCTCGGAAAGCATGTACATGTTGGCGCCGCCCAAATCGACGATCTTGTTCTTGTTGCGGGCCAAGTTCAAGCCGACCTGCACACCGTAGTCTTTGCCTTGGGCGATGTCGTAGGTCATGATGGCCTCGATGCCTTTGTTGGTCACGATACCCGTGTTGATGGTCACGTTGTTGGAGCCAGACGAAGGCGCAACGGGCGACGAAAGGATTTGGTCCCAGCTGTAGATGTCGTAATAGGTGAAGTCCATGTTGAAGCGGGCACCCAATCCGAGGTCGAAGCCGAGTTCATAGCTGCGCTGGCGCTGGGGCTTCAGCTCCAAAGGCGGCACCACCGAAGGCAAGGTGGCCGAAAGTTGGTGACCAAACGAACCCGTGTTGTAGGTATAGGTGAGCTGGTAAGGCTCGGTGTCGCTGGCGGTCTGTGCCCACGATCCTCTCAGTTTCAAGTAGTTGATGGGACCCCAATTCCAATTCTTGAAGGCCGAAGTGGGCACAAAGCTCAAGGTGGCCGAAGGATAGAAATAGGAGTTGTTGGTGATGGGCAGGGTCGACGACCAGTCGTTACGGCCCGTCACGTCCAAGAACAGCCAGTCGCTGTAGCTCACGTTGAAGAAGGCATACAACGAGTTGACTTGCTTCTCCCACCGCGACTCGCCGAAGGTGCGCTCGGTGGCAGCGGAGTAGTTGTAGATGGTGTAAAGGTTGGCGTAGGCCCAAGTGCCCGAGGTGCCGTTCATGCCGTCGCGATAGCCGTAGTATTGCTCGCCACCGGCAGAGAGGCGCACGTTGAACTTCGAGCCAAAGATCTTGTCCTTATAGGCCGTAATCAGGAAGTCCATGTCGCGGGTGAGCGAGGTGGACTTGTTCTTCGAATAATAGCCGCCCGCCATGCCGTCGATGGTGGTGGGCTTGTGCTTGGTGGTGTAGTTGTCGGCGGTCCAGTCGAGGGCGACCTTGGCCGAGGCGGTGAGCCATGGCGTTACATCGTAGAGCAAACGTACCGAGCCGTACATCTTGTCGCGGTCGAGGGTCGTGTTGTTGTTGTAGAACGTCCAGAAGGTGCTGCTGTAGATGTAGGGATAAGGATAGCCGTCAAACTGGTTCATCGTGCCGTCCTCGTTCTCGTAGGTTGTGGCCTCAATGCCTTGCCAGCTGCGGGGCCAGCTATAGAGCAAGCCCTTGTTGAAATTGCTGTTCGACTCACCGATTTCGGGCGAGTTGAGACGGAAGTAGTCCAAATAGTTGAACGCCACGTCGACCTTGATTTTATCCGACACATTAATCAAAGTACCCACGTTGACAGTGGTCTGTCGCAGGTTGGTGTTGTCGATGATGGCATCGGTGCGCGAGTCGGTGAACGAAACGCGGATGCTGCCGAAGTCGCCGGCGTTTTGCAGGGCGACGTTGTGGGTCATCATGTGGCCGTTCTTGAAGAGCATCTTCAGGTTGTCGGGCTGCGGCGAATACTTCCGGATTTTGCCGTCCCACCACAGCACGCTCTCACCATTCATCTCGGGGCCCCAGCTTTGGGCGCCGCCATAGTAGCCGAAGGTGGTGTTGGTAGGCTCGCCAGCCGGACCGTCGTCGACGTTGTAGACATATGGAAATTCATACACTTGGTTGCCTTGCTCGTCAAACATGCCTTCGATGGGGGTCAAAGTCGGCTTGTCGAACGAAATGGGGCCGCGACCGCCGAATTTGTTTTGCACCGAGCGGTAGAGATAAGGCGTGGTGAGCTTGAAACTGGCCGAATAGCTGATGCCGAGGCCGCGTTGCTTCGAGCCTTTCTTGGTGGTGATGAGCACCACGCCGTTGCCGCCACGCGAGCCGTAAAGTGCTGCCGCCGTGGGGCCTTTCAGGATGTCGAGGCTTTCGATGTCCTCTTGGTTGATATTGTTCAATGCCGTACCCCAGTCGCGGCCACCGCTCCAGTCGGTCAAGCCGCCCTCATTGGTCATCGGCACGCCGTCGACCACGATGAGAGGTTGGTTGTCGCCAAAGATGCTGTTGTTACCACGGATGGTGATACGCGACGAACCTCCATCGACGCCGTTCGGGTTGATGATCTGCACACCCGCCGAGCGACCGCTCAAAGCACTGATGACGCTACCCGAGCCAGACTTGGCAATCAGCTCGCCGCCAATTTCTTCGGTGGCGTAGCCCAATTCCCGTTTCTGGCGCTTGATGCCGAGGGCGGTAACCACCACATCGTCAAGCATCTGCGCATCGGTTTCGAGAGTCACGTTGATTTTGGTTTTGCCTTTCACAGGCACCTCCTT
>CAMKAR010000142.1 GCA_946410535.1 uncultured Bacteroidales bacterium | reverse complement strand
ATCTAACTTTTTGTCGTCCATACAATTCTTTTTTATCCATTTTTAAACAGCTTCTTAATACAAACAAAGCATCCTCAATTGGGCCTTCGGGTTTGAGCGTGGATGCTTTTTTGTGCCGCTTTGCGTCATCGCGAGGAACGAAGCAATCCAGACCATCAACTTGTCTCCTGGATTGCTTCGTCGTTCCTTCTCGCAATGACGCGAAGCGCGTATGGGGGCGAGGCCCTGAAATCCTAAATCTTAAATCTTTAAATCCAAATCCAGTATTAAGCTAAATCTTTCGCTTATGAAGAAGCAAACCAAAAAGAGAGTGAAGGCCGTTGCGCTTTCCTTGGCGATGGCGGCGGCGATGTCGTTGCCGCTTGGCGTGTTGGGGCAAGGCTTGTTCGAAGAGACTGGCGATAGTAGAGGCAGCCAAGGGCTGCTTGGGAGAGGCAACCGTGGCACTACGGAAGGAACCTTCACGCATCAGACCTTCGGGAACGACTACGACGGCACCTTTACGCACCAGACTTTCGGAATCAACCACGAAGGCAACTTCACACACCAAACCTTCGGCAACGGTGTACCTGTAGGCAGCGGAATGCTCATCCTGCTTTCGGCAGGCTTGGGCTATGCCGCAGCGAAAAGAAAACATCAAAACAAGAAAAATCAACAAGTTAAAAAGAATCAAATCAAGTAAGGAGACAGAAAAATGAAGAAAATCAGTATGGTTTTGGCGGCAGTCGCCCTTGTTCTGGGCCTGTCGCAATGCAAGAAACAGGAACAACCCACCTCAAACGCTGATGGAACTGTTGCCATCACCCTTGACGTGAAGGCTCACGATGGCTCAAGGATAAATGTGAACCCCAACAACGGTATGGTCGCCTTCGAGTACGGCGACGTGGTGTATGTGGCCAGCGGACAGAAATTTGTCGGCACACTGACCCACAACGGCGCGACCTTCGCGGGCAACCTCACCAACCCCACCGAGGGCGAACCCCTCTACTTCTTCTTCCTCGGTAACAAGACGCCTGAGGAAACCCTCACCCCAGGCAGCAGCACCGCCTGCTCGGTGAACATCAGCGACCAAACGAACGGCTATCCCGTGATTTCGTTTGCCACCTCCAACGAGACCTTCACGGGCGCGGGCCTCTACACGGCCTATTTCCTCAACAAGGCCGCCTTGGTGAAGTTTGACGTCAAGACCTTGTCGTCTGCCCCGACCTGCATTTTGGGCTTGAACAACAAGGTAACGGTCGACTTCTCGACCACCGCCTTTGCCTACAGTCAAGTAGATGATGGGCTTGTCAAGTTGTCGGGAGAAAGCGGTGAGCGTTGGGCTATTTTGCTGCCTCAGTCGGCTTTGGCGAAAGGCAACGAAGGCTCTGTCTATACCGAAGACGGATATTATGTAGGTACGCGTCCTGCCATTCCCGCCATCACCCCCAACGACTACCTGAACGAAGGCATCGCCTTGACAGTGACTCTCGAAGGCGCCCTCGACGGCCTGTTCACGATAAACGCCAATGGCGACCGCGTCTATTTCTCGCAAGGCAACCTGCAATACCAAGCCTCTACTGGCACTTGGAGATTTGCGGAGAACCAGTATGATTATATTGGAAATGCCGCAGGAAACACAACAGCTGCTGCCGACCGCCCAACACAATCTGCTTGGATTGATTTATTTGGATATGGCACAAGCGGCTACAACCACGGCGCCAACTGCTACCAGCCTTGGAGCACCAGCCAGATCTACATCAACTATTATGCCTACGGCGATGCGGCGTATAACCTCTATGACCAGAGCGGCCAGGCCGACTGGGGCTACAACGCGATAAGCAACGGCGGCAACAGGGAGAACAGCGGCTGGCGCACCCTGACCCAGCCCGAATGGAACTATGTCTTCAACACCCGCAGCACAATGTCTGGCATCCGCTATGCCAAGGCCAATGTGAACGGCGTGACCGGTGTCATCCTCTTGCCCGACAACTGGACGGCCACGACCTACGCTTTGGGCAACACGAACAGCAGTGGTGCAGACTTCACCGGCAACACCATCACAGCCGCCGACTGGACGAATGTGCTTGAGGCCAACGGCGCCGTCTTCCTGCCTGCCGCTGGCTACCGCCTCGATAATTGGGTCGACAAAGTGGGCAAGAGCGGCTACTACTTTTCGGCTTCGTCCAGCCCCGGAAACGACGCGTACAGCGTGTTCTTCAACAGCGGCAGCCTCACCACGAACGTCTACTACAACCGCGCCAGCGGTCAGTCTGTGCGCTTGGTTGGCCTCGCCGCGAATTAATTCCTTGTGGCAACACGGGAGATGGAATTTATGATAGAGACGCGCTTCGTTTTTTGGGCGCGTCTCTATGTTTTTTTGTCGCAGGGACTCACGTCGCCTGCTTATGGGATGTGTCGTCCTTACGGGACTTTGTGGCGGGTTTGAGTCCGTGTGCCTGTCGGGGTGCTGCCGTAGGTCGCTGACCTACGTTTCCAACCTGCCTTGCACCAGTGATTAAAAGGGCTTTTTTTGAGGAAGAATCCAACTAGTTCTTTATAAAAAGCTCTATCTTTCTGTAAATCATCACAATAAGTATTAAAATGTCCGTTTTTCGGCAATTATAGGCTTATAATCTTTCAATCACCGCCCCCAAAGCGTTCAGTCTTTGGTCGATATATTGATAGCCTCTCTCAATCTGGTCGCTATTGTCAATAATGCTGTCGCCGTCGGCAGAAAGGGCGGCAATAAGAAGGGCGACGCCAGCGCGGATGTCGGGCGAGGCCATGCGGATGCCACGAAGGGCATGGCTGTGGTCGAGGCCGATGACGTTGGCGCGGTGCGGGTCACAGAGGATGATCTGCGCGCCCATGTCGATGAGCTTGTCGACGAAAAACAGGCGGCTCTCGAACATCTTTTGGTGGATGAGCACGGTGCCTTTGGCTTGCGTGGCCACCACGAGCACGATGCTGATGAGGTCGGGGGTGAAGCCGGGCCAGGGCGCGTCGGCCACGGTGAGGATGCTGCCGTCCATGAAGGTCTGCACCTCGTAGTGCTCCTGCGCTGGAATGAAGATGTCGTCGCCACGGAAGTCCATTTGGATGCCGAGCTTGCGGAATACGTCGGGGATGATGCCCAACTGGTCGATGCCTGCGTCCTTGATGGTAATTTCGCTGCCTGTCATGGCGGCCATGCCGATGAAGCTGCCCACCTCGATCATGTCGGCCAAAAGGGTGTGTTCGGTGCCGTGTAGTTTTGTTACGCCGTTGATGGTCAAGAGGTTGGAACCAACGCCTTTGATGTCGGCACCCATGCTGTTGAGCATGGTGCAGAGCTGAACGAGGTAAGGCTCGCAGGCGGCGTTGAAAATCGTCGTGGTGCCTTGGGCCATCACTGCGGCCATCACGATGTTGGCCGTGCCGGTCACAGAGGCTTCGTCGAGGAGCATGTAGCAGCCTTTCAGTCCGCCTTTCTGCACGCCGACCTTATAGGTGTCGAAGTCGAAGATGGCGCCGAGTTTCTGCAATCCGATGACGTGGGTGTCGAGACGACGACGCCCGATTTTGTCGCCACCGGGCTTGGGCATGAAGGCCTTGCCGAAACGGGCCAGCATGGGGCCGGTCATCATCACGCTGCCGCGCAGCTTCGAGGCGGTGCTTTGGTAGGCTTCTTCGTCGAAATAGCTGAAGTTGACCGACTTGGCTTGCAAGATGATGTCGTGGCGCGTGGGACGCTCAATCGTCACGCCCATGCCTTCCAGAAGGGCAATCAGGTTGTTGATGTCCAAGATGTCGGGCAGGTTGTGTATGGTGACTTTCTCGTCGGTGAGCAGGCAGGCACAGAGGATTTGCATGGCCTCGTTTTTCGCGCCTTGCGGGATGATTTCGCCTTGCAGCTTGCAGCCGCCGTGTATCTTCAGTGATGCCATTTTTTTATTGACTCGGGACTTAGGGACTTCGGGACGCGAGTCGATGGTCTCGTGTCTCGCGTCTCGCAGTCTCGTGTCAGATTAAAGTTTCCCCAACTGTTGCATCCTCAGCTTATATGCCGGGTTGTTCGGGTTGTTCATGTTGGCCTTCAGGTTCGGCACTTTCTTTTTCTTCTTCTTGCCTTGGGCCTGTTGCTGTTGTTGCTTGGCTTGTTGTTGCTTTTTGCCGAGTATCTCGCCAGTGGCGCCCAGCTTCGACTCGTCGGTGATGACAAGGCGGCCATGCGAGATCTCTTTCAAGTCGTCGAAGATGACTTGGTCGTTGACGACGCTCTTGTTCCATTCCAGGTAGTTGCGTTTCATCTGGTTGGCAATGGAGTAGGCTAAGGCTTCGCGCACTTCGTCGTTCTCTTCTTTTGAGGCGGCCTCAATCATCTTGACGATATATTGTCCGTAGTGACCGTATTTTATTTTATTGTTCTGATATCCAATATGCTGAGGTCTGCTTTTTTGTGCGGCGGGAGTGGGAGGCGCATAGGGGCTGTCGATGTCGAGGTCGTAGCCCGAAATCATGAAGAGGTGGTCCCAGAGCTTGTGTTCGTAGTCGCTCGATTCTTTCACTTGCGGGTTCATCTGCACCATCACGCTGATGATGTATCGTGCCGCCTCGGTGCGTTGCGCACGATCCTCAATCTCAGGAAGTTTCTTGATCATTTCCTGAATGCAACGTCCGTATTCCGAGATGACGATCCGCTCTTTTTCCGTATTGTAAGTCAATCCGATTCTTTCCATTCTGTTGAAATTTGGGCGCAAAGATACGAATTATTATTTCAATATCGCCAGTTTCGCAAATTTCAGCATCAGCATCTTAACGCCGCCGTTGTCGAAGTTGACGGAAGCCTTCTTGTTGGCTCCCGCGCCTTCGATGCTGACGATGGTGCCTGCGCCAAACTTGGCGTGCATCACGCGCATTCCTTCTTGCAAAAGGTCGGGATTGGAAGGCTGGAGGTCTTGTGGAATGGGCGTTTGGCTTGCGTTTGGCCTGTTGGTCGGTGTGTTCTCGATTTTGCGGAAACCGTGTTGCTGTGGCTCGGTGATGGGTCTGCCAAAGGTTCGCCCGCCAAAGGGGCTGTGTCCGCCTATTTGTGAAGTGCCTCTGAACGAGGCCTTTTGTGTCTGTTCGATGAGACTTGGGTCAATCTCGTCGACGAATCTCGAGCGCTCGCTGAGGGTGAGGTTGCCGTAACGGTAGCGCTGCTCGGCGTAGCTCAAAGTCAATTTGGTCATGGCGCGGGTGACGGCCACGTAGAACAAACGGCGTTCCTCTTCCAGCTCCTCGCGGGTGCTGAGGCTGAGGATGCCGGGGAAGAGGTTCTCTTCCATGCCGACGACGTAGACATAGGGAAACTCCAGGCCCTTGGCCGCGTGGATGGTCATCAGGCTGACGAAGTCGTCGTTGCCGTCGTCTTTCTTCATCTCGGCGTCGGTGAGCAGGGCCACGTCTTCCATGAACTGCACCAAGTCGACGCGGGCGGTCTCGCCGGTGGTCTCGTCCACCTGTCGGTCACTGAACTCCATGATGGCGTTGAGCAGTTCCTCCACATTCTCGACCCTCGAAACGCCCTCGGGCGAGTCGTCTTCCTTCAAGACCTTGATTAACCCTATCGTGTTGGTGATGTGTTTGGCCAGCTCGAAGGCGTTCATCTTGGCTTGCAGGCTTTGGAAGCTCTTGATCATCACCATGAAGTCGCGGAACTTGTTGACCGTGCCCATGTTGAAGTCTTGTGGGAAAATGTTGCTTTCCAAACATTTCCAAATGCTGCTTCGGTTTTCGTTGGCGGTGACCATCATACGCTCGATGCTGGTCTTGCCGATGCCACGGGCGGGGTAGTTGACGATGCGCAGCAATGCCTGCTCGTCCTCGGGGTTGATGACGACGCGGAAGTAGGCCAGCAGGTCCTTGATTTCCTTGCGGTCGTAGAACGAGAGGCCGCCATATATTTTATAAGGTATGTTTTGTTTGCGCAAAGCCTCTTCCATGGAGCGGCTCTGGGCGTTGGTGCGGTAGAGGATGGCGAAGTCCTTGTT
>CAMKAR010000141.1 GCA_946410535.1 uncultured Bacteroidales bacterium | reverse complement strand
ACAGCAGGGTGATAAGAAAATGTTTTTTCATCTGATGGTGTTTTGTTATCGCAAAGTTAGAAAAAAAAACACCGACAAATCAAAATTTCGGTTATCCAACCATCGTAGAGACGCAATGCATTGCGTCTCTATAGGTCAAACAACAATCCCGTAACAGTTGTTTGAGAAACGTGTGACAAACGTGCTATGTCGTTGAAAGATGCGCCATTATTAGACCATGTGTAAAAATCGCTTTCCCCAAGAAGGATATAGTTCCATTCACGCTCCATCCGCATTTCGGCAGGCAAACGGTTGATTTTCTTACACCAGTCCAAGATTGACATTTGCTTGCGGCGCACATTGGCATCATTGGCCTTGTCGTCGCCCTTGGTTTCGACAATGGTGATGGCTTCAGCCGTTTTCACGATGAAATCTGGGTGGTACGAAGCCAACAAGCCGTCCTCGCGAATGTAGAACACCTTGGCAAAACCGTGTTGGCTCTCGTTGATTTTCAGAAAACTCTGCACGTCAGAATCCCGGTCGAGAAATTCCATGAACTCCTTTTCCAACCTGCCTTTGCTTGACGGATAGGCCAAACGCTCATAAATGACTTTCTGCAACTCCAACGAAAACCGCTCCCGCATACGCAAGGTTTTCACCGAGGAGAACCAAATCTTTTCCACAACGGCCTCGTTGCTCATCACGTTTTCCTGCATCTCGTGGATAGCCACGCTCATCACCTTTATTATATGTTGCGTGACGATGGCGTTCTTCGAGAGCAAGATTTTCCAATCGTTCCCGTTGAAGGGATTGAAGAGTTGGTTGAAAAGCCTTGAACGAATATAGACATCGACGATGCGAACAATCTCCATCTCATTGATTTGCAAGGTGGGCAACTGCTTCCCTCCCACCCGATTCACGCGCATGGTGATGGTGCGCAGTATCTTTTGTAGGTATTCGTTGTAGGATGTCGCCGTGAACAAGTCGGCTTTGACCTCGTATTTGCCAAACGTGGTGGATGACAGAATGGCTTCGGAATAGAAGGTCTCGCCTTCGTTGACCAAAAACATCCTCAATTGTTCCAACGTGAACGCCGAAAAGGGTTCCAAAGTACTGACATCGATTTGCTTGGAGGTGATTTCTTCCTCGGCATCGCGTATCACGATGGGCCAAAACAGGTCGTATTCCTCATAGTTTTCCTTCAAGCCGACTTTGATAAGGTCGCCAGTGACCGAAGAGGAACTGATGTCGTCGTCTTCCACTGCAGCCAGACCTTCGCTCAACAACTCGTCGTAGAACTGCTGGAAAGCCGGATGCTCGATGATGGACAGCATATCCAAATAGGATTTCGGTTTTTCCTTGCGCACCAAAACGGCTTTTCTGTTTTCCTCTTTTTCTTCCTGATATTCAGGCTCGCGCCACATCAAGCGGAGGCCGCGCCCAATGGTCTGCTCCAACAAAATGGAGGCTGTCGAGGTCCTCAAAGGAACCACCACACAGATATTGTTCACATCGAAACCCTCGCGCAACATCAGCACCGAAACGATGACCTTGGGTTGGGCATAACGGTCAATGTTGAACAGTTTCTCCTTGATTTCCAACCATTCGTCGGGTTTCACCTCGCCTTGCTTGTTGCTGTCGATACTCAAAATGTCTTCTTTGTCGAGACCCTCGCTTTCAAGGAACTCCGCAACGAATGGTGTCACGGAAGTATCCTCGCAAATCACCATCATTTTTGGCCTCTTGTTGGCATCAATGTGGGCAAAGCCTTCCTCCAAGATGGAAAGTTTTTTCAGTCCGGCACGAAGCATCAGCCGTTGGCCATCGCTCAATCCGACAACTTTGTTGCGCTCGTCGCGGACTGCCTTATAATCAAGGTGTTCCAATTCGGTCAGTTCTTGCCGCTTGTCCAACAGCAAGGTCTTGACCAAGCCTCTTTTCATGGCTGTAGTCAGGTCGAAATCGACAATGATGTGCGGGAAATAGTGCTTCTTCGCCTTTTTGCCCGTTCCCGATGTGGAATAAGGCGTGGCCGAAAAGTCAATCTGATAGAACTTGTCCTTCCCTTTTGAAATGTAGTCCAAGCCCTTTTGCCATTCCACTTCCTCGATTTCGCCAGCCACCTTGCTTTCGTGGATGTGGTGCGCCTCGTCGTTGATGACCATCAAGTCGGGCAAGGAGGCCATATAGTCCAACTCGTTACCGCGCAGATAGGCGTTGTCCAAAGTGTCCAAGGCGTTACCCGCCGAGGTGCCGGGACGAGCTGGCAGCAAGGCATTGATAATGGCTGGCGCGGCATTGTCATCTTCAGTCGTTTCGTCCTCACCACTCATAAACAAATGCCAGTTGGTGAGGGCAATCAGTCCGCCGCCCGTCACCTTGCGCCCGATGCCGTCCTCCTTGCTCACCACGTTGTTTTGCAAGAATCCAAAGACTTCGTCGCGGTAAACCGGCGGAATGAAAAGGTCTTGGAATTTGCGGAAGTCATTGGTCATCGGGTCGCGCTCGGTGGTTCCACCTGCTTTCAGGCGGCCTTTGAAAGCGTCTTGAAGGCGGTCGTAAACCACCAAACCTGGTGCCACAATGAGGAAATTCTGCGTATAGCGCGACGAATCCTCCGTGTGCCTTACATTCAGCATCTGCCAAAGCAGCAGGGCGTGCATCACCCATGTCTTTCCCGTGCCAGTGGCCATTTTCACCGCATATTTCGGGAAGGCATATTTCGGCTTGCCCAACAACGCGAGGTCGGCCATGGGAAGCATTTCGGGAACAACTGCCTTGTAAATCTCCATCACATTGTTGATTTTCAGCACCTCGTGCAAATATATCGCATTGAGGATGGCTTGTCGCTGCCCTTCGTGGAAATTGATGCCGCGCTCATTGGTGAACGGCTCGCAAAACCAAAAACGCAGCAATTCCGCCGTGACAGGCGAAACCTGTTCCATCATCTCACCCGTGGCAAACGCCTCGTTCACCGTGGCGGTCAAACGGGATGCTAATTCCAATGGTATTTCTCTGCTCATGGTTCTATTATTTTGACGTATTCAGAGACGCAATGCATTGCGTCTCTACAATGACCATTGATTCATAACCAAACACATCCACGGCCTTCACGCATACCTTTCGGTTGGCCTTCTTTGGCACATCGAGCGACACTTTATATACACAATGTAGCGGGTCGTTGTCGTTTTCGGTGTTTTCGCGATAGTCCTGCCATTTGCTGCGGAAAGTCACGCCGTCGTAATCAGGGTCGATGCTCCAGTATTCGATGAGCGCGAGCGGGTCGTCGGCCATCACCTGTTGCAGTTTCTGCTTGTTGGCATCGTCCAAGGGAAGGTTGTCGGGCGAGATAAGCACATAGTTTTCCAATTCCACGGTCAGTGTTTCGTTGTCGGGGTTCAACGGGGTTGATCCCACCTTCATCGGCTTCAGCATCAGGTATTGCAGCGAACTGAAGCGGATGTTGCCCGAATTGATGAGGTTGCGGTAGCCTTTCTTGGAGAGTTTGTCGATGAGGTCGGGCGGGATGACCAACACCTCCACGCCTTTGTCGGCATATTCCTGAATGGCTTGCGAGATGTCGTAGGAGAAATTCCAACCGAGCACCACCACCTTGTTCCAGCCGCCGCCGAGCAGACTGCTTTTGGCCTCGTATGCCCGCTTGATGGTGGCGGGGCCAGTGAGTTTGTTAGGGCTGTCCACCATGACGAGGGTACGGCTGTCTTTCATGTAACCGAAATTGCGGTCGGCAACTTGCTCCGCAGCAAAAGGCAAGGCACCGTAAAGGCCGAGCACAATCTGGCTCAAATCGCTCACGCGCTTGATGTGGCTGGTGGCAAAGGCTTGTTTTTGGTAATCGCCCACGGCCTGATAAAGGAATGGCTTGGCTTCTTGGTCGATGAGGCGTTTGCGCATGACAAGGGCTGATGGTTTGCCGATGTCGGTAGTTATCCAGCGACGACCTAATTTCTCCGCTACGGCTGCCGTAGTACCGCTGCCGCCGAAAAAGTCACATACCAAATCGCCTTCGTTGGATGAGGCTTTGATGATACGTTCCAAAAGGGCTTCGGGCTTTTGGGTAGCATAATCAACCCTTTCTCCTGATGTAGATGCAATAAAAGGAATTTGCCATACATCATTTGCAGTAACATCGTAAGAAACTTCGTAAATGATATTTCCGTTTTCATCCCTCGCTCGCATATTCTTTTTATCTTTCCATTCACGAACGCTCTGTTTAACAGGCTTATCTCTTAATATCTTTACCTCTTGAAATGTATTATTCTCCGTCATTGTATAAAAGAAAATAGTATCGTGGGCATGAGCAAAATCTTTACTGCTTCTACTCATTTTATTGTTGTAATACCACACAATTTCATCTCTAAAATTCTCTTTCCCAAAAATATCATCCAAAATAATCTTCATATAATGTCCTACATGCCAATCGATATGCACATAGATGCTGCCTCGCTCGGAAAGCAATTCGCGCATCAGCACGAGGCGAGGATACATATATTCGAGGTAACTCACCGTACCTTTCTCCCAAAGGTCGGAATAGCCGAACTGCTCAATCACAGTGGGGCGTTGCACCACCTCTCCGCCCGGCAGGGTGATTTTGGTGCGATAGTCGGCCTTGCTGTCGAAAGGCGGGTCAATGTAAATCAGGTCAACGGCACCGCGCAACGAAGGCGTTCCGTTGGCAGGGTCGCCCTTCAGCAGGGCTTGCATGGCAAGCATGTTGTCGCCATAGACGAGGCGGTTGTACCAAGGTTGGTAAAGGTCTTGGTTGGTGGTTTGTCCGCGCCACAGTCCCGATGTGTCGCGGGCGGGCAGTACCAATTCGTTGGTTTGCAGGCCAATCTGTACGCCGCCACTCAAGCGGTCGAGCACCTGCTGCGCCTCGCGCCGACCTTCAGCTGCAATGCGAGGCAGTTCTTCAATAAGGGTTTTGGGCATTGTATCTCGATGTTAGAGCGTTTGCAGATGCCCTAAAACACAGACAGCCAAGCACAAAAAGAACGTGGACGAAACTTATCCACATTCCGGGTGCTTGGCCAGACCCACTACAACAGATAAGCTCGCCCACGCCTATACGCAGGCTTGCTCTACCTTCTGTTGTAGTTCCTTTGCGGCCAAGCTTTGGAATGATTTCAGAATAGCAGCAAACGCTATGGTTTATAATATGTTAATGATTTGTATCTCTTTTTTCTAAGGGTCATTTGTTTGTTTGAGTGGCAAAAATAGGGATTTTTCAAACCAAATCAAATTATTTTGGCCAACGAAAACAATTCCCGTATTATTCATCCGTCAATTGTATATGTTATCCGTGAAAATAATCCTGTTTCCAATTGGAGACATTGTGTTCGATATATAGGGCAATCCTATTCAATTCATCAATATTTCTAATGATGTGGTCATGAAAACGGGGCTGCCAGCCAAATAGGATACCCTGTTTCGTGGCATAGGTCTTTGTGGCGATTTTAATTCCCCTGATGACTGATGCCAAATTTTTTGATTGCGGTGAAAACGTGTTTGACGTTGTTGAGGCGCAATGCATTTCGTCTCTACCATCATCTGACATATTATTTCGTTTTTGTCCAATCACCACAATCAAATGGACATGATTAGGCATAACAACAAACAATGGTATTTCAACATTCATATCTGCACGCATCTTTTCTGTTAGAAGAATCTGTTTTTCCAAATAATCCCCAATCTCCGTCTTTGTCATTACGCCATCCTTTATCTCGCCAAAAAAATGTTCTCTACCCTTCGTACAAATAGTTACAAAATATGTCCCTCCAGAATAATCGTGCCAACTAGCACGAGCAGATGGAATTCTAAATCTATTATTATATTTAATTTCATCCATAATAATCGAATTTGAATTTAATCCGCAAAAATAATAATATTTTAATTATAATAATAGAATTTATTAATTATTTCACATAGAGACGCAATGCATTGCGTCTCTACAACCGCCGAAATCGAAATCGTATTACCGAACCCTATTCCGCTGATAATGCGGGGCAACCACCAAAATGAAAAACACAAGGGATATGAGCACCGAAC
>CAMKAR010000140.1 GCA_946410535.1 uncultured Bacteroidales bacterium | reverse complement strand
TTCTCCTCCGAGAATCCAGCGCTGATGATGATGAAGCCTTTGCAGCCTTTCTCTTTTGCCAACACATCTACGGTCTGAGCGCAGAACTTAGCAGCGATGCAGATGATGGCGCATTCCACCTGAGGCAGGTCATCGACCTTGGCATAGCATTTCACGCCTTGCACTTCGGTCTCTTTCGGGTTCACGGCATAAACGGGACCACTGAAAGGACTCTCCAAGAGGTTTTTCAAAGCTTTTCCACCAGGTTTGTGAATGTCGGACGAAGCACCGCACACTACGATGCTTTTCGGATCAAGTAATTCTCTTGCAATCATATTAATAAGGTATTTGTTGCGATAAAGATAATTTGCGGCAAATATAGCCAATTTTTGCACACCGTCAAGTCCTCAGCGTATGTTTTGCAATCTTTCCTCACAATCGAGCAGGAATTGGTAGTGCGTGCGGTTGAAAAGGCCTTGCTTGCAGAGCTGTCCGATGTCGTCGCGCGTCATCCACGACACCGACTCCACCTCGTCCTCTTGGAGATGCAGCATCTCGACGGGCACATTGCTCTTCAGCATGTAAAGGAAGGTGAACTTGTGTTCGTAGCGCCTGATCTTCACCAAGTCAAGCTCGCTCTTTGTAGCGGAGAGGCCAATCTCCTCTTTCAGCTCGCGCAGCATGGCCTTGGCAAAATCACGCTCACCGGCCTGCACATGGCCGGCGGTGGTCGAATAGTAGTTTCCCTTGCGGGCGGCCACCTTTTGGATCAAGTATTGGCCTTTGCTGTTGTAAACATAAACGGCCACGATGGGAATCACGAAGCCTTGCGGAATGCGTTGGCCGCGTTCGATGGTTAGGCCGGTAGGTCTCAAGTCGCTGTCATACAAATCCAAGAGTTCCATAACGCGCTTTGAATTTCTCGCCGCAAAAATAAGCATTTTCATGGTACGACGAACAAAAAAACCATCCCCGGGGAGAGGATGGTTCCACAAAATTATTAACCAAATCTGAAAAGCCTATCAAGACTCCTCATAGCAATCTCTCAGAAAATTGTGCCCCAGCACATCCGAGATTTTCATCAGTTGGTACATGTCGATGCTCTCGCGCTTGAACATCTTGTAGATATTGGACTTCTCGCAACAGATCTCTTTTGCGAACCAATTGACCGTGCGGCCCTGGTGCACCAGCTCCTTATGGATCATGTCACCAATGTGAATAGTTTTCATTGTAAAGTTCATAGTTGTTTTTGTTTAGTCGGCACAAAAATACACCCATGGCAAAAACCGGTCCAAAACGGCATAAAAAAGAAAATCAAAAGTTATCAAACCAACAATGGTCTATACATCTGTTTTTCTTTTGTTTATGATAATAATCAAAACAAATCAATATCCTTGCAGGAATTTTGATTAAAACATTTGATTATTGCAATAATACATTGATTACCATATCCTTAGAATATCGAGCAAAACCAATTGCAGGTTCGACTTGTTGTCGAAAATCTCGTGCAGCTTCAACGAGCGTGTCCACACGGCCTGGTAGGTTTTTCCCATCAAGGCGGCGGCTTGCACCTCGCTAATGCCTAAGATATAGAGGCAACAATAGATGACATCGGAGCGTTTGAGGCGGGGATACATTTCGATGATCCTCAGCGAGAACTTGGGGAACACCGCGTCGACGGCATTGACCAGCATCGACATCTGGTTCTCGGAAAGGACGAGTTCGGGATAGGAAGAGAAGGCTTTCACGTTGGCATCCATCACCGTGCGCACGCGCTTGCTGATGGGCATCTCGTAGAGTGTCGCCAACTTCTTGTCGAAAGGCAGCTGGTGGAAGTCGGGGTTGGCAACCATCTTCTCTATGCGAGCCTCCAATGCCTTGACTTCCTCCTCCTTACGCCTCGCTTCCTTGCGGGTCATCTCAATCTCGTCCTCAAGCGTGGCTTGGATTTCCTCATGGCGGTTGAGGTCGCGCTTGTGCCTGTTCTTTTTCATCTGGATGAAGATGCTATCAACCACGATAATCACTGCTAAAACCACGATTATCAATAAGATGAAAAACAAAATATCCCTATTCCTAACGTCCTTGCTCTCATCTTTGTGGCTTTCATAAAGCGTCAGCATGTGCATTTTCTGCTGCCCTTGCTGCACTTGGCTAATCTGATATTCGGCCAATAGCTGTCCATAACGCGCAGCTTTCACGCTATCGCCTAATTGGTTGGCCAAAAGAATGATCCGACTATAAGCCTTGGCGGTCTGACGAGGCAGCAATGGATAGCTGTGTTCGTAGTGATAAAGCGACGAGTCGTTGGCTTGCTCATCGTAGTAAATGTATCCCAGCCCGAGATGGAAGTTTCGTTCCATCCATGGTACATCAATGGTTTCCAATCCCTTATAAAGCATTCTTTTGGCTTGCTGCCTTTCCCCTTCCACCGTCTTCGCGAGCGATTGATGCGACAAATCCATGAAATCAAACAAAACGTCTTTCCTTTGGAGCATGGCATAGAGGCTGTCTGCTTTCTGGTAATAACCGACCGCACCATTACGGTCTTCCTGTGCCAGCATCATATCGCCCATCAAGCTGAAGTTCGACGCCATGCCTTCCAAGTCGCCTTCAAACCCAAAGCACTCGTTCGACAATTCAAGCGCATTCTGGGCAGCGTCCCAAGCATCGCGATTGTAAAGGAACCACGCCAATCGGTCATAAATAAGTCCCGTGAAATGAACATGTTCCGTCTTGGGCTTCTCAGGGGGAAACACACAACGCTTGTAGCAAAGTCCGTCCATGACCCAAAGCGACTTCAAATACTCGGAAAAAGCCTCCACTTGAGCCTCGTCATGCCCTTGCAATGCAGCTGCCTTATAATAGGACGCTCGGGCATATTGGAAAGCCAATTCCCTGTTTTTGCGCAATTTACGATGATTGATAAAGATGGAATCATAGAAATCGCAGGCTTCATCAACCAAACTTTCGTTTTGGATAGGCTTAAAATTCTTATATTGCAATTCCGCTTTAAGAATCTGATACTCAGCAAAAAGAAACTCCGACTTTCGGCGCAAGGCATTCTCATCGATGGTGTCTGCCACCTGGCTGAACATGGAATAGGCACTGTCAGCAGCCGTGTCCTTGAGGGCGTAAATCTGTTTGAAAAGGGGCCATTGACTCCCTAAAGTTTGATATTCAATGCTTTTGGTACAGCTGGAAACGCACAGCAAAAGCAAAAGGGATAAAATGAGGATTCTTTTCATCGCATGAAACAAAAAAAGCAGGTGCAAAGATAGCAAAACATGAGCGTGCTACAAAACCAAGGACAAAAAATCGCGTGGCATTGGAAAAAAAATCCAACACCACGCGACCACAAAAAACCAAATGTTTAACTTTAAAAATTCATTTTCCAAGCAGTTCCTTGATGCCGCCCAACGAGCCGAGCAGGTTGGAGGCTTCGTAAGGCAGGTAGACGGTCTTGTTCTCCTGTCCGCCGGCCACTTCCTTCAAGGTCTCGATGTATTTCACGGCGAGGAGGTAGTTGACCGGGTCGGCGCCACGGTCGGCGACGGCCTCGGCGATGTTGCGGATGGCGGTGGCTTCGGCTTCGGCTTGCAGCACCTTGGCCTTGGCTTCGCCTTCGGCCTTCAGGATGTTGGCCTGCTTGTCGGCCTCAGCTGCGTTGATTTCGGCCTGCTTCTCGCCTTCCGAGTTGAGGATTTGGGCCTGCTTCTCGCCTTCGGCTTTCAGGATCTCGGCACGGCGGTTGCGCTCGGCCTGCATCTGGAGTTCCATGGTGCGGCGAATGCTCTCTGGCGGTGTAATATCCTGCAACTCAACGCGGTTGACCTTCACACCCCATTTGTTGGTGGCGTCGTCGAGCACGTTACGGAGCTTCGAGTTGATGGTGTCGCGCGAGGTGAGGGTCTCGTCAAGCTCCATCTCGCCCACCACGTTACGGAGCGTGGTCTGCGTCAGCTTCTCGATGGCGACAGGCAGGTTCTGAATCTCGTAGACGGCCTTCATCGGGTCGACGATCTGGAAATAGAGCAAGGCGTTGATTTCGGTCATCACATTATCCTTCGTGATAACGCTCTGTTTGTCAAAATCATACACCTGTTCGCGCATATCAATGCGCGAGGAGCGTGCCATGCTGCCGTTTTGGCGGCGCACGATGGTTTCCTTGGCCTGCTCGATGATGGGCAGGATGACGTTGATGCCGGCATTGAGCGTACGGTTGTACTTGCCGAGGCGTTCGACGATCATCGTTTCCGACTGCGAAACGATCTTGATGCCTTTGAGGATATAGATCACGACAAGCGCAATCAAGGCATAGAGGACAATGCTGAATGTAGACATAATGCTTATTGTTTAACGGTTACTATGATGCTATCCAATTTGACGACCTCGACCTGTGTACCTTTCTCGATAACGGAACCATCCTGGCTGACAGCCTTCCAGTCGTCGCCGTCGATGGCCACGCGGCCTGTGTGTTGGGAAGCGTCAATTCGCTCTGAGACAACGCCTTTGCGTCCTACGAGGGCATCGGCATTGGTCTTCACGTCTTTGGAATTCCTGTCAAGGAACTTCAACATGAAGGGGCGCAGGAAGACGAAGGTGAGCAGCGAGACGGCAGCGAAGATGATGATCTGCCAGGTGGTGCTTTCCAACCCCAAAGCGGCGACGAGGGCCGCGACGGCAGCACCAATGGCGAAACAGATGGCACCGAAGGTGGCGGAGCATATCTCGAAAATCACGAGGGCAATGGCAACGACAAGCCAGATTTGATACACTTGCATAATCTTACATTTTGATTGTGCAAATATATGAAAAAAGGGTGACACCCAAAAGGATGCCACCCAATTTTTTTTCGGGTTGCTGTAGAGACGGTGCATGCACCGTCTCTACCAATTCCCTAATTATTGCATGACCGTGACACGCTTCACGACCATGCCGTTCTCGGTGTACACTCTCACCATGTACATGCCAGCGTTGAACTGACCCATGTTCATGGTGTAGGTGTCGGCCTTCAGCTCGACGTCGTAGACCACCTGGCCAAGCACGCTCACCACGGTGATGCGGCTCATGCCGGCAGCCTCGATCGTCACGTTGCCGTTGGTCGGGTTCGGGTAGAGCGCGACACCGTCGCTGTTCTCGTCCAAACCGGTAACGCCTACCTCAACATAGTCGATGGACGGGTCGTCGAACGACATGGCCGGTTCAGACTCGCATTCGTTGGCATAGACCGTGGTCACCTGATAGAAGTAGGTGCCAGCCGTCTCAGGCGTGTCGATGTACTCGTAGTAGGTTTGGCCGTCAACGTAAGGCACCGTGCCGATGATGGCATAGTTGTCGTTGTCGGTCGAACGATACACGTTGAAGCTCACGATGTCGGCGCGTCTCTTGGCACCGTTGGTCAGCTCGAGGTCGTCGACATCGAGGATGAACTGGTCGGTGCAGTTGAAGTGGCGCAGGGCAATCTTGCGGCCTTCGCCAGCATAGGCACTGAGGTCAACAGTGTACTGATGCCATGTGCCTTGGGCGCGGGTGTTGCCGTTGCGGCCAATGCTCATCACATCGCCACCGCTCTTGGCGGTCATCGTCCACTCTTGGACCATGGCGAACGAATTGCCATTGTCCTCAGAGACTGCGACACCGAAATGTTCGGCCACATAGCCAGCGTCTTGGCCACAGGCCCAGAAGCTGAAGACAGAGCCTTCGCAGAGGGTCAAAGTGGGCGAAATCAGCCAGTTGTCGGGAGTCAGAGGACCGACGACATTGCTGTAGGAGCCTGAGCAGATGAGGTCGGCTGAGGCGTTGTGGCCTGCACCGCCAAGGTTGCCTCCGTTGAGGTAGATGCCGTCGCAACCAGTGCCGAGCACCCAGTTGTAGCCGTCGCCGTCTTCGTCGTGCGTAGTCCAACCAGCAGGCATCTGGCTATTGTCGAAGTTGATGGAGAACTCATCGCCTTCGCAGCCGCCAGGACCTGGGCCAGGATTCTCGTCACCCCACCAGACTTTCACCTGGTCGGTGGCTTCCATAGCCTCGCCGTGGATTGGCATGTAGGCAGCGCAGCCTTGGATGTCGCCAGCGCACACCGGGCAACCCATCGACCAGCCGTAGTTGTGGTCGGGCAGGGTCATCTCGCCAGGATAGATCG
>CAMKAR010000139.1 GCA_946410535.1 uncultured Bacteroidales bacterium | reverse complement strand
AAAACAACTACTTCATGAAAAAAACAATCCTTCTCCTTGCCATCGTCGCTTTTGCCCTCGGTGTATCGGCTCAAACCGTGGCCACTTGCGACTTCAACGACTTCACCGAAAACGCGGTGCTCAACGGTCAGCACGGCTGGGTGGCTCGCGCCCACAGCGCGGGCGGCGGACAGCTGAAGACCGAATACCTCGGCGCAGGCGGCTACACCACACCCGACGAGACCATGGGCGCCTTCTTCGACAACGCCAACACCAATTTCGGCGAAGTGGCCACCCACAAGTCGACCTCCGACTTTGAGTTCGACTTCTCGACAGGTGGCATCATCGAAGTGGAACTCGACATGCTCCGCAACTGGTGGGGCGCGTGCTTCGACATCGGCTACGACGCCGATGGCGACGGCACCGTGCTGCCTCCGATGAGCTACGAGGCCACCTGCCCCAACCCTGCCCTGCCCACGCAAGACGGCGGCATCTATTTCGTCACCTCGGGCAACGACCCACGCCCCTCGTTCGTCAGCGGCATCGTGCTGCCCGACAACACCCTGCCCGTCGACATCGATTACACAGGCGGCCAAACGCCGTGGACCCGTTGGAAAATCATGATCGACCTTGAAGCCAACGGCGGCCAAGGCTCGGTGACACTCTTCGCTGACTTCGACTGCACGGGCGAGTTTGAGCCCATCCCTGAGATACAAGGCATCAACGCAGGCCTCACCCCAGGCAGCGGCGACCGCTTCGACCCCGCCATGTGGGACGGCGTGTTCTTCCTCAGCAGCTCGCACGGCGGCTTCGACAACCTCGTGGTGCGCCACACCCCTGCTGGACTGGCATCGCAATTCATTGAGTTTGAGGCCATCCCCGACAAGCTCATCAGCGACCAACCCTTCCAGCTCAACGCCTCGGCCACCTCGGGACTACCTGTCACGTTCGAAATCATCGAAGGACCCGCCACTTTGAGCGGCAACACCATCACCCTCAGCGGACAAGAAGGTATCGTGAAGGTGCGTGCCACACAACCTGGCGACGGCACCCAGTGGCAAGCCGCTCCTGCCGTCAATCGCACGTTTGAAGTCGTCGACCCCGACAACTACACGCCCGAAATCACCATTCGCAGACCTTACGACAACCTAAACGTCTACATGCAGGAACTGAAGCCGATGATGCTGGTGCTGAGCGTTTACGTCGAGCACGGCAATGTCATTAAGTTTGAGGATGTGTCATGCGCCATCGGCAGCGAAACGGTGCACTTGCAAACCGCCTACCCCGACGACCCGAACAACGGCTATTGGTACGCCATGTGGGAACCCACCTCATTTGGGGACTTCGACCTCACTGCCACCATCACGCAGTCTGGAGGCAAGACAACCTCGGTGAGCAACCACTTCACGGTGACCAGCGATTTCGACAACGTGGATGCCGTGGCCATGAATGGCGACTTGGTGGTGACCTCTTCGAGCCAGACCGTGCGCGGCGAGTATGCCCTACCCTCGCATGTGGGTGCTTTCACGAGCATCAACGCCCATTACGACCACCAGTGCGTCAACGGCGAATGCGACCCCTACGACCATGTCGGCTATGTGCGCGTGAAGAACTTCCGTGGCGAGTGGGTGGAGCTGTTCCGCTACTGCTCGCCCTTCGGCGTGGAATGCGACGATGACCTTGACGTCACCGACTACACCTCCATCCTCCAAGGCCTGGTGGAGTTTGAAGTCTATTACGAGATTTGGGACCGCTGGAGCTATAATCCCATCCTGATGTTCAACATGCAGAAAGGCACGCCTGACTACCTTTACAGCGATGTGCAGCCCATCTGGTTCGGCACCTACGACTTCGGCGACTACGCCAACCAGCAGCCCGTGCCCGAGATGGACATCGAGTTTGCCGAAAACGCTGAGGAAGCCCACCTTAAGATTATCACTACGGGCCACAACTGGAGCAACACCAGTGGCGGTGCCTACAACACGGGCAATGCGGCTGAATTCTATGAAGCCACGCACCATGTTCTCGTCAACGGGCAAAACAAGTTCGACCAACACCTGTGGCAAACCTGCAACCCCAACCCCGCCAGCTGTCAGCCTCAAAACGGCACTTGGACTTATAACCGTGGCGGCTGGTGCCCAGGCAGCATGGGTATGGTGTGGGACTTCGACCTGAACGATTATCTGCCCCAAGGCGGAGCCCATCTCTTTTATCAGTTCGACCCGACCTACATCGACCAATGCCACCCCAACTATCCCGACTGCCACGACGGACAGAACTCTTGCATCCAATGCTCCAATCCCAACAACCCGCTTCTGCGCGTGTCGGGCATGGTGGTGAGCCGTTCCAACAGCGACGGCGTGCTGGTCGACGTGAAAGAATACGTCGATTTCGAGAAAGACCCATTCACGGTGACCATCTCACCCAACCCCGTGAAAAGCCAGATGACCATCGCCACCGATTATGAGGCAGGCATGCTATGCGTCCACATCCTCAACGCCAACGGCCAAGAAGTGCGCGGCTTCGTGATGGACAAGCAGGCCACTATCGACGTCAGCGACCTGCCTGCCGGCATTTATTTCGTCAACGTCATCGGCGGCAAGGTTGTAACAAAGAAAATCATTGTGGAATGATATTTGTACTTGTAGAGACGGTGTGCACACCGTCTCTACATTGTTTCATCCAAAACCCTAACCCTTATGAAAAAACACCTACTTTTCAGCCTCATCCTCTTGATGGCCTTGCCCATCATGGCACAAGAGGCTTCCGTCAGAAAACGCCATGGCGGCGGACATCAGCAACCCCAATCCACGACTTTGACCGTGGTGGCACCCCGACACATCACCTTCTGGCTCTATGTCGACGACGTGCTGCAAAACGAGCAACCTGTCCGCTCCATCTGCATCCGCAACATGTGGGAAGACAGCTTCTATGTACGCGTGGAGCTTAATAATGAGATGCAGAACTGCGTGGGCCAGTTCGTCGACCTGCGCCGGACACGAGCGGTCAGCGTCACGCAGATGAACCATTTCTACGGCTTGGAATACTCGCAAGCCAACATCCGCCCCGAGCTGACGATGGACCTCATCACCGAGACGTGGGCGCCCGAACCTCCGTATGGGCAGAACGGCCAAAACGGGCAGGTGATGCCTCCGCCCATGCCACCACAGCCCGTGAGTCCCTGCATGAACGAGACCGACTTCAACGAGTTTCGCGACATGCTGGCCGAGAACGCCTTCGACAGCGGCAAGCTCACCATCGCCAAGCAAGCCATCTCGTCCAACCCGATGTGCGTGCATCAGATTGCCGCCATCTGCCGCATGTTCTCATTCGAGAACAACAAGTTGGAGTTTGCCAAATACGCCTATGCCTACTGCACGGAAAAGAACAAGTACTACATGATCAACGATGTGTTTTCCTACGAGTCGTCGAAAAACGAACTCAACGAATACATCATTGGGCAGTAGTGTGAAAGCTGCAAAAAAGAAAAGGCCGCAACGCGATGTTTGCGGCCTTTTTCTGTTGGTTTAGTTTGGCTTACCATCTGTAGCGGATACCGAGCGCGCCGGCATAGCCAAATCCGCTTGCCGCACCCAACACATCCCACTGCGGACGGAAGTCGAGCGTGATTTGGAACGGCACGGCCTGGAAGTTGTACTCCAATCCAGCTTGGGCAAGGAAACCAAGGCCGAAGTTGCCTTCGCTATAGCCATTCCATATGCCAGCGTTGGCACCCACACCGGCAAACCAGCCAAGGTTGCCGGCGATGCCGCCCATCCATTGGTAAACGGCAGACAGGTTGAAGTAGCCATAGGTTTGGTGCTTGCTCCAACCCAAATCGAGTTCCAGGCGATTGTTGGCGTTAAAGCCATGCTGGAAAGAGAGTTCGGCACCTGAGCTGCTACCAAAAGCGCCACGTACACCAATCCAATTCTGTGCGCTCGCAGCCAGACCCAAGCCAAAGACTGCGACCAAAATAAGCAATGCTTTCTTCATTGTAGTAATGATTTAGGTTAGTAATAAAAATGATGTTCGAGATGCAAAGATAGGCAAAAATCGAAAAACGAAGGATTTTCCCGCTTATTTTATTCCTCATAAACCACATGCACCAGCAGGTCGCCAACCATGCCGAGCGTGGTCCTGTCGATGTTTTCGAGGTTGTCGTTCACCGTGTGCCACACGTCGGGGAAGCACTGATTGATGCTGTTGGGTTGCAGGTCGATGATGTCGATGGTGGGGATGCCGGCGATTTGGTTCATTGGGATGTGGTCATCGCTGATCATTGTGCCCAATTCATTGCTGAAATAGGGACGGTAGCCGAGGTCGAAGGCGCGGCGCCACACCTTGTTGCTCACCCAAGCGGCATAGCCCTGCGAATAATACTCCTTCGGGAAGTTGGGGTTGGGGCCGCCCACCATGTCGAGCAAGATGCCATAATAGGCCTTGTAGCCATACACATGCGGGTTCTTCGACCAATACTGCGAGCCTAACGCCCAGAAGTTGACGCGGTCGTCGTAATATTTCTCGGCCTCGTCCTGATGTGGGCCGTAGTCCTCAAGGTCGAAGAGCACGATGTCGATGCCCAAACGTTCAGGCAAGGCCTGCAAATGGAACTGGCGGGCGCATTCGAGCAACACACCCACTCCACTGGCGCCGTCGTTGGCACCATCGATAGGTGTGTGCGAGTTGTTGGCGTCGGGGTCGTGGTCGGCAAAGGGGCGCGAGTCCCAGTGAGCGCACAGCACGATGCGTTTCTTGGCCTCGGGATTGAACACGCCGACGATGTTCTTCCCGTCGACAGCCTTACCGTTATAAAGACGCGAACGGAACTCCTGCACGACGACCGTGTCGGCAAACTCTCGGAGCTTGGCCGAGAGCCATGCGGCGCAGTCGGCATGGGCTTGGGTTTCGGGCACACGAGGTCCAAATTGGGTCTGTTTGGCCACAAATTGGTAGGCCGAGTCGGCATTGAAGTTGGGCACCACGACGGTTTTCTTGGGCTTTTCGGTATTGGTTGTTGTCTCTTTGGGCTGCTTCTCGCCACATGAGGCCAGAAGCAATGCCGCGACTATGATAATAAGCGATTTCTTCATTTCGACGAATATTGAGGCTGCAAAGGTACGATTTTTTCACGCTTTTGCACCCTGCCACTTGAGAAATGTACCGCAGATGGTTCGCGATGGTTCATGATTGGCCACAACTTCACCTGCAAGACCATCGCCATGATTCAGCTGGCCTTGGGGGAGAAGATTGTGGAGGTGGTGAAGTGAATTATATTGTGTTATTGGATTATTATCCTTGCATTCTGAAAAACCAGCAGATTCCAAATTCTCTGGACTGAAATTTTAATAATACCCACTTCGAATATCTTCTTGTAATCTCCAATAATCCTTCATCTCATCTTCTAATTCATCCCAATGTTCTTCCTTGCAATATTCCCAGTCTGATTCAAACATAAGCATGATATAATTCTGCCAATTATCAATCAGATTATGCTCTCTACATTTTTGGTAACACCATAAGAAACCTTCTTGTTCTGAAAGACTTTGGTCGAATTTGTCAAAAGTATATACATACTCATTCAATAATCGCAGGTGTGCAAACACAAATAATCTAAAGCTTTCATTTGGCATGATATTAATGTCATTTTCTCCAAATTTGTATTCATTATCCAATTGCCAAATCAACTTGCGAAGGTTATCTAATTCATAACCCTTTGCGATTAATTCATGATTTAATTCTTTTCGGTTATCTTTATCCTTGACATAATCGTAGTATTTTTCAAAAGAACCCCATCTGTCGTATTCAAGAAGACATAATGCAATGTATTCGTTTTTGCATTCTAGTTTTTCTTTAGTGTATCTTTCAGAAACAGATAAGAGAGCTCTGCGATTATAATAGTTCACGCATAATGAGCATATATTCTGCTCAAAACAGGGAGTGTTGTATGCGAATTCTAAAAGTTCGTCACCATAATTCGAAAGAACAGACATTGATAAAGTGTTATCGGCGGCCTTACATTTCTTGTTTGCATGGATAATGCCTTGTTTGTCAATATAGACATAGTCATATAATTTTTGTTCATCGTTGCAAGAGACAAGGCTCATACACACCAATAATATTTGCAGTATTCTTTTTTTCATTACATGAACCGCTGGTTTAAATA
>CAMKAR010000138.1 GCA_946410535.1 uncultured Bacteroidales bacterium | reverse complement strand
TAGCAAAATCTTCCACATCCAACAAAAAAAGAGAGCGACCTTTTTAGTCGCCCTCCTGTTTGCTTTTGGCCCTTCGGGCCGCCTTGCTTCCTAATTCCTAATTCTTAATTCCTAATTCCTAATTCCTAATTCCTAATTCTGATGCCCATTCATCGCTATGGCTCTCCGCTTCGAGTCTTCCATCACCTCTTTGGCCTGTTGTTGAAGCCAGCGTTCCTCGTCTGTCTCAGGTGTCAGCGTGATGCCATGAGGCTTGGAACGGTGGTTTTCGTCCAAATAGGAGAAGGTGGCGAAGCCATCTGCGGCTGTTTTTTCGGGCTCGCGACTGCGATACATCTTGGTGTAGACGGTGAGGGTCGAGCGCCCCACGTGGATCACCTTGCTCTCGAAGGTGACGATGTCGCCGGCGAAAATGGGGAATTTGTAATCGATGCCGTGAAGCACTAGAAGAACTGTGTCCTTGGTGTCGACATATTGTGCCACGGCGAAATAGGAACTTTCCAAAAACCATTCGGCGCATCTTCCAGCGAAGAAGGTCTGATGGTGGTTGAGGTCGGAAAGCTTGATTAAACGTTGTGAATAGGTTGCTTTCATATAAAATATGTATTAATTTGTTTTTCTAAGTGTGAGCTCAGGTAGGACTACAGCGGTTTCTTTTTCGTCGTTTTTGCCTTTCCAAGCTACGATGAAATTGACACGGGCAGAATAAACGCTATAGCCTTTTTCGGACCAATTGCGTAGTTCGTCTCGTTGTTGTTTTGAAAGGGAGACGATGGCAATACCATCATTGGTATAGAGATAGCCATCGTTGTAGGTTAGTGGGTCACCTGCGACAAGTTTGAACACTTGTTCTTTCTTATCCTTGAAAAAATCCAAGTAAACATCTCTCATGCCCAGTTGTAGTGTGATCATCTCTGGGAATGGATAGTTGTTGGAATCAAAGTTATATATATAGTTGTTGTTTGGATCTTGAGGAAAAATTGGTGTGTTGACGTGAATGAACAAATTTCGTTTTGCCCTTGTCATTCCCACATATAGTTTTCGGATTCGTTCGTTGTTGTCGGCCATTTCTCCGTTCAACATCATGTAAACGGTGTCAAACTCACGGCCTTTTGACTTGTGTATTGTTGAGACAAGCACTGTTCCACTCTCGCTGGTGCAGAAGTCTTCAATGTTTGATTCCAACAAGAATTCAAATAGGTCGTTGTGATATTTCTTTGGGTTGATACTTTCGAAAACATTGAAAAAGGCTTTTAAATAGGTTACACATGTGCTGTTTTGGTACTTGTTCAATGTTTGAGACTTGGCCTGTTCCCAGTCTTCCTCGTCGATGATAGGTGAGCTTTGATGCTGGTTGATGAGCTTAAGGAAATAGCGTATTTCAGCCAAGTTGATTACTCGGAAGCCATCTGTCGATTGGATGAGCTTGGCGCGGATGCCTTTTTGAATCAGCAGCCCTGTGATGCGTGCGGCATCACTGTTGGTATTGGTCAGCACACAAGCGCTTTCATTTTGATATGTGCTTAATAATTGGTTTACTACTGGAATGTCAAGACAATTGGAAGTGTATTGGGTGATTTGCACCTTTCCTGACGCGGTTTGCTTGGAGGTGCATGGGGTGGCTTTCAGTCGACTGGTGATTCGGGTGGCAAATTGGTTCGCAAAGCTCACAATGGAGGGACAGCTGCGGTAATTCTCTGTCATCTCGTACTTAGAGGCATTCATCTCGGTGATGAAGGCTTGCATGAAACGGCTGTCAGATCCTCTGAACTCATAGATGTTTTGGTCATCGTCGCCAACGGCGATCAAGCGCATTTCTTCGTTGTTTTGCATCAGAGCCTTCACGAGGGCGTATTCGTCTTGATTCATGTCTTGGGCTTCATCGATGACCAAAACGGTTTTGTTGATTCGACCTTGATCGGCTTCGCCACGTTCGATCAGTTGCGCGGCTTCGGAGACCACATTGTCAATTTCATCGAGGTTGCCCATTTTTCCAAGGATGTCGAAACTGAAGGCGTGGAAGGTTTTGATTTCAACGAATGAGGCTGCGCTGCCAATTAAGTCAAAGAGACGGTGCTTGAACTCAGTGGCTGCAGCTCTTGAGAAAGTGAGCATGAGCAGCTGCTCGTGTTTGACGTCCTCAAGCATCAACAGTGATGCGAGTTTGTGGACCAATACCCTGGTCTTTCCACTTCCAGGACCAGCGGCTACCACGATATATTTGGATTGATTGTCGTCAATGATCTGGCGTTGCTTTTCAGAGAGAGTGCCGAACAACCGCTGATATTGGGCAGGAGAGATGTTTCGGTCGATCTCTCGAAGCCGTTCGCCTTTGAAATACGTGGCGATGAACTTTTTGTAGTCCATTTGAAAGTAATCCTGCACATATTGCAAAGCTGCGGAATAGTCCCTAACCATCATGTTGGCGTATTCACCTACGATGTGGATCTGCTGTTTCTTCTGCTTGTAGAATTCGTCCAGCATTCGATAGTCATCTTTGGTGTAACGGAACTTCATCTCTTTTATACGATGCAACTCCATGGTATTGTAGAGGACCAAAAATCCTCCTTCTAACCTGACGGCTCCTATCTTGGAGAGATAAAGCAATGCTTCCTCAACTTCCTCGATGCTGCAATTGCCGTTCGTGCCAAACATGTTTTGTCTTTCATTCCCGTTCCATTCATTGACAAGCGATGTTACAGAAAAAGGAATCACTACTATGGGATGGTCTGGGGATTTTTGTGTTTGAGATGCGATCTGGTAAAAGCGATCGATTATAAAACGACAGATGTTCAGGCGACGGTTGTGTTTTTGTAAAGCCAAATTCTCGTCCAGGCACAATGTGGCTTGGATTGAGTCGCGATAAGCGTTGTTGTTCTTTTTGATATAGGACTTGATGGCAAGGAACGATAGCAGTGTTTTCAGGTCTTTTATTGTGGAAACGATGTTGTTTTTGGAGGCTTTTTCGTTGAGTTCCTTATAAGAAAGGTCGTTGATTCCGGTGGTGACTGTCGTAAGGAGAAAATGTTCAAGTGCGGTGAATCTGTCGAGGATTTGCTTCGCCTTGATGGAAGAATGCTCAATAGAGGCTGTCATGTCTCGGGAGTCGGCCAAAATGCCTCCCTGTCTCATGGTGTTCACGGCGTTGATGACAGATGCCTTGGTCATTCCCAGACGATCAGCCAGATAGTCGATGCGTGATTCGGCGTCATCATCAGCGGCAATGGATTTTGCCTTGCTGGAGATTAACGACTTGATGATGCGGATGGCGTTTTCCTTTTCTTGGTCATTATTGAATAAGGGGGAGCGTTCGATGCTGTCTCTCGCCTCATCCATGTTCCTGACTAGGATGCCTGTGGCGAAGACGTGTGGAACGTTGTTGCCTCTGGTGATATAGCCAGCTTCTTCAAGGGCGGCGATGGCGGTGCGCACTCGGGTCTCAACATCGTTTCCGCTGTCGCTCCATCCCGCTTGGCGTGCGATTTCGAGAGCTGAGCAATAGGTCTTCTTATTTGTCTTGGTAAAGTCTTTGATGGCTTTCCATACTTGTTGTATCTCGCTGATGCTTACTTTGGTCTGGCTGAGAAGGAGAAAATGCTTGTCAAGGTCGTTGTCATTATAGAGGACGTGGCATTTGGCTTCACTTTTTGGGTCGCGTCCGGCACGTCCTGCTTCTTGAACGTAGTTTTCCAATGAGTCGGAAATGTCGTAGTGAATCACCATGCCCACGTCTTTCTTGTCGACACCCATGCCAAAGGCGGATGTGGCCACCATGGCCATCACCCGGTTGGCAATGAAATCGTTCTGGTTGGCGATTTTTTCGTTGGGATCCATTTTTCCGTTAAAGGGCAAAGCGTTGATTCCATCGTGGGTAAGTCTTTGGGCAAGCTCGATGCTTTTTCGAGTACGTGAAACATATACGATTGTGGGGCAAGGATTTCCTAGCATCAGGTTGCGAAGGATATTGTATTTTTCATCCTCTGTCTCCGCATAGATGACATCATATTTCAGGTTCTTCCTTGCGGAAGCGGAGGCAAACAACTCCAATTCCAAATCCAGTTTCCTTTTGAAATAGTCGCGTATGTCTGAAATGACTTTCTGCTTTGCGGTGGCTGTGAAACAGGAAATGGGGATGGCCCCAGACTGTTTCTTGGCCTCTTGAAGTTTGCGAATAAAATCTCCGATGTATAAATAATCGACGCGGAAATCCTGTCCCCATGAAGAAAAACAATGTGCCTCCTCGATAACGAATCGCACCACGTTTCTGGACAGCAGCACACTCTCTATGGTTTTGGATCGAAGCATTTCTGGCGCAATGTAGAGAAGGCTGGCTTTCCCGCTGGCTACCCGATTGAATGCGTCTGCGCGACTGATGGGGTCGAGGAGTCCGTTGATGGTCACCACATCGGTAATGCCTCGCTCGGCAAGGTTGTCAACCTGGTCTTTCATCAACGATTGCAAAGGTGAGATGACCACGGTGAGACCATGCATGGTTTGTCCTGCCATGATAGCAGGCAGCTGGAAAGCGAGCGACTTACCACCACCAGTAGGAAAAATGGCTAAAAGAGAGTGCCCATCGACGGCTGCTTGAACAGATTGTTCTTGTAATGGCTCCCCGTCGAAGGTCCGGAAGTTGTCGTATCCAAATGTCTTTTGGAGACTGTTTCTGATATTCAGTTGGTTTTCACAATGTTGGCAATTTGGATCGTGGCAGGGGGTGTTGCATAACAACACCATAATATTCTCGATATAGGGGTAGTTGCGCATCAACCATAGAGGTGTGATGGAGCTTTGGTCGGAGGTGGAAATCAGTGCGAGTGCATAGGCCAACTCCACTGGGTGCTCATTGACGAGACTATCGACAGGAGCGTGTGTGCATATTTTATCAAAGAAATAACTGAAAATGAGGGAAGTGACATCACGAGAAGTTGCGCTGAAATTGATATAATCGAAAAAACCAGCAAACTCATCAACCTTATTTAAAAGTAGGAAATAGATGTTCTTGAGAGGACTGGGTAAACTGTAAAAGGCGTTTATCTCGTCATAGAAAAGTGTTTTCGCTTTGAGACAGTCGTTTAGAGGGTTATTGAGCTCGTCGGTTTGGAGCTTGTCGTCTTTAAGCAGTTTATGGTAAGGCTGTTTTGGAAACAAAAGCGGGGAGAGGTACAGCGTGTCGATAGCTGTTTTGTTATGTGTGCCTGCAAGATCGGCAAGGTATCTAAGGTCGTGATGGATGATGTTGTGTCCGCACAGAAACTTTGAGTTGAGTATGAAATCAGAGAATTCTTGTTTTGAAGACGTGTGAAGTTCCTTATTGGGCTCAATGAATGCACCGAAGTCATGCGGCCTTTTGTCTTGAATGCCTACTTCTACATCGATGAAGGCGATGCCCTCCAGCCGGTTTTTGGTGGGAAAGAATCTTTCTCTCAAGGCTCCAAAATAGTCATTTAAGCCAGGCATTTTGTATCTCGATGTCAATAATTTGGATGCAAAATTACGAAAACAATCATTTTGAACAAATTGATTAGGGGATAAAATGAATTGTTGATTTATTGTATCTTTGCATCAAACACTACGAAGCATGAAATACAGCAAGTAGAACCTTATGACGAATGAACATCACCCTCTGGAACCTTTCCTGCCTGAGAATGCCAAAGTGCTTTTCTTGGGTAGCTTTCCGCCGCCGCGACAGCGATGGTGCATGGATTTCTATTACCCGAACTTCCAGAACGACCACTGGAGGATCGAAGGTGCGGTGTGGTTCAACGACAAGAACCATTTCGTCGATTTGGAACGGAAATGTTTCCTCAAGGAGAAAATCGTTGAATTCTTGTATGAAAAAGGTATCGCCTTTTACGACACGGCACAGGTGGTCCGAAGGCTGAAGGACAATGCCTCTGATGCCTTTTTGGAGATTGTGGAGCCCACCGACTTGAGGGCTTTGCTTCGTCAGATTCCACAATGTCATGCCATCGCCACCACGGGCGAGAAGGCGACAGGGGAGGTGTGCCGCTTTTTTGGCGTGGAGCGGATTCCAGCCTTGGGCAGCGTCACCGAACTGGAACCAGGTCTGTTATTGTATCGGCTGCCATCATCCTCACGAGCTTATCCTCTGGCTTTCGAGAAAAAGGTGGAGGCGTATCGTAAGATGTTCGAGAAGGTTTTTTAATACTAGAGGATTATGCTGACGGAAAACACCATGGAACGGTTGCGCATTCTCACCGAG
>CAMKAR010000137.1 GCA_946410535.1 uncultured Bacteroidales bacterium | reverse complement strand
GGCAATCTCACCAACCATTTTTGGCAACATTACCAAAAAAAACGGTTGCCCCGCAAGAGGCAACCGTTTTTCATATCGTCGATTTTGTGATTACTTGATCACAGTGACGCGCTTGGTCGTTTCGCCATTGGTGGTGTTGATGCGCACCATGTAGATGCCCGTCTCGACATCGCCCAAGTTGATATCGACCGACTCGGCTTGGCAGTTCATTTCGTAGACTTTCTGACCCACCAAGTTATAGACCGTCACGTTGGTGAGGCCTTCGGCTTCAACGGTGAAGCTGCTGGTGGTGGGGTTCGGGAAGAGGTTCACGTTGTTGGCTTCCAGCTCACTGACGGCATCAGTCGAATAGTAGGCGTGCAGATAGAACTGGTTGTGGTCGTAGATCCAATAAGCAGGAGCTGAGGTGCAGTCCAGTCCGCCATAGTAGGCGTAGAGCTTGTAGTAGTAGTGACCCTCTTGGTTAGCAGTGTTGTCGGTGTAGGAAGTGGCCGATGAGCCAATCAGTTTGATTCTCTCATAGGTTCCGTCTTCGCCGAACTTTCTGTAAAGGTAATAGCCCGAGAGACCGTCTGCCGGCTCGGGTTTATCCCATTTCAGCTTGATCTTATAGTTATTGCCCGTATACTCGAAGTCGATGTTGGTAGGCGCATAGCAGGCACCCGCTGTGGCGCACGACTCGTTGGAATACTGGCCGTTCTCGCCACCATCATAAAGATAGCCGACATAGTAGCAGTGACCACCGACGGGAGCATTTTCGTCGACGAAGGAGTTGCCTTCGGGGATGAGGCGATAGAGCAGGCCGTCGCGATAGACCGTATAGCCATAGCCATCAGGACGGATGGGATCCCACGACACATTGATGTTCATGTTGTTTTCATCATCGACAACGGCAACCAAATTGGTCGGTACACCATCGCCGATGCTGTTGCCGCAGCTGTTGTTGCCTTCATAGAAGATGCCTTCGGCCAAGTCGGCTGACGAGCCAGTGTAGGTGTAAACCGTGTTGTTTTGGGAATCCTTCACCGTGAAAGCCATGTTGAAAGCCGTGCCTTGGGTGGGACCCGACCAGCCCATGGAGATATAACCCAAAGGCATGTCGACAGAAAAGTTCTGCACGCTCGAAGTGGTGGTGGTCACTTGGGCGAACTCGGTGCCGGCACCGTTGTAGAGATGAATGGCGCCACCACGGAATCCAGTGAACGAGGCTTGGCTGATGGTGATGGTCCAGCCGCAAGTGGGGCCGAAGCTGACAGCGTTCTGAGTGGCGATCTTGCCGTGGTTGCCACTGCAAACGGCATATACCTCATACTTGAAAGCATCGAAACGCGGCACGCTGTTGTCGGTGATGGTCATCGTGGCGCCAGGAGTCACATTGTCCTCGGTGTAGACGACTTCGCCGTTGCGGGTAACGATGATCTGGTCGATGGAAGCCAAGTTGGAGTTGTTCAAGGTCTTGGTAGGATTGGTCCAAGTGAGCGTTGCCGAAAGCACGTTGTTGTCGGCAGGCGTGACGCTGAAGTTGGTAGGAGCCTGGGCGGTGCTGTTGTAGACATCGGCAGGAACATAATTGAAGATGGCACCGTCGGAGGTGTTGTAGTCAATGAGGTCGAAATCAAACCAGCCGTCGCCGCTGCCACCCCAACCGAAGTTGTAGTGGAAGAGGTCGGCATCGTTGTAGCCGTCGCAAACGAAGGCGTGACCACCTTCGGGGCTTTGACCCGAATAATAGAGCGGCCAGCCCATGTCAAACGATTCCTTCAGCATGGCCATCCAGTTGGCATAGGTGTAGCTGTCCCTGTTTCTCAGAACGGCTTGGTTGGTGTAGCTGAAATATTGTGCAATCCTTTGGGGAACATCGAACGAAAAGGCACCACTACCATTGACCGACCATTGCATGTCGACAGCAACGGCGCAGTGGTACATCAGCGTGGCGACGGCATCAATCTGCTCTTGGGGTGAGTTGGCATTGATGGAGTTAGGCATGTTTTCCCAATCGTAGTCGGTGTTGCCGAAGTTGGCGCTGCCACCGTTGGGGTTGGTATGGCTACCCGTGCCTTTCAGCGGGTGGTTCCAGTATTTCATCACCTGGCTCATGGCGCAAGCCACGCAGCCGGCATAGACACGACCGCCAGGACCGCCAGTGCCGCTGGGGCAATAATAGTTGTAAGGATAGTCTTGGTTCCACTTGGTCTGGACGAGATACGGCACGGCACGGCCACCGTTGCGCGACAGCAGCGTGCCATTGTTCATCACCAAGTTCCATTCGGCGGCCACGGTAGGAGCAGCTTTGCCCGTGAGTTTTCCGGAACGGCTCGCAATCAGCTTGTCGAGCATGTAGGCTAACTCGGGATTGATGTTCTGGGCATCGAAAGTGCCTTCATCGGAATAGCCTACGATGGGGCGATAAACGTCGTCGGCAGAAATCATGACAAAGCCATCGTTGCCGACATTGAAAACATAGAAGCAAGCATCGCCACGGGTGGATGTGCCGGTGTAAACCAAGGTAAGGTCACCACTTTGGCGCGACTGCTCGAAGTTGGCTTGGACAAACTGTTGTCCCACATACTTGGCTTGGCTCACGCTGACCGGATTGGCCTGAACCATCCCGACGCCAAGAACCAAGGCGAGTAGACTCATTAAATACTTTTTCATCGTGTTGAAATTTAGATTAGATTAGATTCGTTTTAAGGGTGCAAATATAGACATTTTTCCAAAACATCGTGCAATATAGATACAAAAAGTGGGAAGAAAGACAAGCTCCCATCCCACTCTATTTTGATTATCAATGCATTACAACAAAACGCTTGGTAGCTGTACCTTGGGTTGTCTTGACGCTGATCGTGTAAACACCCGAAGCCAGTTCTGAGGTGCTGACGACCACGCCGTCTTCGCTGCAACGTTGCTGATAGACCACCTGGCCCATCACATTGCAGATAATGATTTGCTCAAGGCCTTCGGCCTCAACGCTCATCAGCGTGTTGGCGGGGTTGGGATACAGGCTAAGACTGCCTTCGCCGTTCTCGTTCACCGAGGTGACCTCGACGCCAACGAAGTCTTCGCCATCGGCGGTCCAACCTGGAGTCGACTCGCAATAGCTGCGGAAAGCCGTCACCTGGTAGGTGTAATTGCCGGCATCCACGATGTCGAAATACTCGTGCAAGGTCTTGTCGACGGTGGCGATTTCCTCGTAGGCATTGCCATCCTCGCTGCGATACACCTTGAACGACTGAGGCTCACCCTCATAGTCCCAAGTCAGCATGGTGCCGAAGCCATCGCCAGTCCACATGTATTCGGCGGAGAGACCTGTAGGCGGCAGGCAACCGGCGCAATCGTTCTCACCCGTATAGAGCGTAGCCGGGATTTGGTTGGAGTTGCCACTGTAGGTGTAAACCGAGGCGTTCTCCGAGTTCTTGATGTTGATGGTCAGGCTGCTCACCTGCGTTGAAGGTGCCACCCAGCCGAAGCTGATGTTGCCTTCAGGCATACGCACTTGCAGGCTGATAGGGGTCGAGTTGGTCATCGTGATTTCTTGCATCACCGTGCCGAAGCTGTTCTTCACTTGGAGCTTGCCGCCGTTCCAGCCTTGGAAGTTGGAGGTTTGGCCGACGACTTTCCATGTGCAAGTAGGGCCATATTGGTATTTCAAGTCAGCGAAACGGCCTTTCACGCCATTGGTGACGAAATAGACACGATAGTTGTAGCAGTCAAAATCGGCCACGACATCCTCGATACGCATCACTTCACCGGCCTGGACGTTGTTTTCGGTGTAGATTTGCTCCTCGTTGCGCATCACCACCACCTGTTCGATGTTCTCGATGGTTTCGCCACCCAAATTGACGGTCGGGTTGGTCCATGAGATAATGCCGGTCTTCGAGTTGGCATTCACGGCTTCAACGCTCAAATCCTCGACTGCAGGAATCAAGGCATCGTAGATGTACTTGGGGATAAAGTCGTAGATAGCGGCTTGGTTGTCGTTGAAACTTCCGTTCCAGCCCGTGTTGAGGGCGTCGATGGCGTAGTAGTTGTTCAACGAACCGCTCCAGCCCCAGTTGAAGTAGAACTTGCGGTCGCTCTCACGGTAGCCGCAGCAAACGAAGGCATGGCCGCCATTGGCATCGCTACCCGAGTAGTACAACGGGAAACCGTATTCCAAGTTACGGATCAGCATGTTTTCCCATTCGGTCTTGGTATAGACATCGCGGTCGAGACGCTGGGCCTTGTCAGTGTAGCGGAAATAGTTGGCAATCGCAGGCGGCACGTCTTGCGAATAGGCACCCGAACCAGAGGGGCTATACTGCATGTCGACAGCCACGCCGCAGTGGTACATCAACGTAGCCACGGCTTGGTAGTTGGAGTTGTTGACCGAGTTGGGCATGTTGTTCCAATCGTAGGTGGTGGCGCCGAAATCGACGCTTTGGGTGGGATAGCCGCTAGGCGTGTAGCTGTGGGAACCTTCGCCATGGTCGGGCCAGTTCCACTTCTTCATCACCATCGACATGGCAGTGGCCACGCAGCCTGCATAGGCCTTTCCGCCAGGGCCGCCTGGAGCGGTCGGGCAATAGTAATTGTAAGGGCTGTCCTGGTTCCAGTTGGTCGTGATCAGCGGGGCGATGTCGCCACGGGTGGAATGATTGTCGTTCTCGAAACCGTCGCGCATGACGTGATTCCATTGGGCTGTCACTTCAGCCTCTGGTTCCAATCCGTTGGTCACGGCATAGTTGATTTGGCGGGCATAATGGCCTAAATAATAAGCCAATCCGTCGGGAACGTTGTTGACGTCGAAATTCTCCCCTTCGCCATAGGAAAGGATGGGATAGGCCACGTCGTCGGCTGAGACGATGACATAGCCGAGGTCGAAATTGAAGACATAGACGGCGTTGGAGCCGCTTTCGGTCATCTCGGTGTAGGCCAAATCGAGGTTGGCGACTTGTTTGGCAGAATGGCTCTGCACATACTTCAGGCCGATGTTGCGGGCTTGCTCCACGCTGACCGGCGAGGCGATGAGCTGACTCGCGAAAAGTGCCAGCGACATCATCAAAGGTAAAGACTTTTTCATTTTTTTAGCGTTTATTATGTTGTTATTCTTGTTCTTTCAAGGGTGCAAAGATAAACATTTTCATGTTTTCTGTTCTTTTTTCTTTGCCGCAGGAAACAAAATATTGTTCAAAATGAGCCGATAGCCCGCTGAATTGGGGTGCATGTCGAGCTCGGTGGGCGGATCACCGACGATGTGCTGATAGTCCTCGGGGTCGTGGCCGCCAAGGAAAGTCCAGAATCCGTTGCCAAAGTTGCCGTGGATATAACGGTCTTCGTCGAGAGCCGCATTGTCGCCCAAAACCACCACCGACGGCTTGACCGTCGACTTGCGGAAGGCCGTGGTCTGCCCCATGAAGCCTTTCACCAAACGCTCGTGGCATTGAGTGAGCATGGTCGGCACGGGGTCCCACTTGGCCGAGAAGTCGAAAAGCAGAAAATAGTCGTTCTCTTCCCTCACCTTTTGCATCCGGCCTTGTGTGACATCAATGTCCGAAATCTCGTATTCCTGCGGGTTGGTCGACACCTTGAAGTCGCTGAAGGCAAAGCAGTTGTCGTAGTTCAACCGTTGCGGGTCGCCACTACGGATGGGGTCGCCGTCAAACATGTAGTCGCAAATGTCAAGACCTTCGGCGGCCAAGGCCACGTCGAAGCTGTCGGGGGCCGAGCACATGGCGAACATGTAGCCGCCACCCGCCACAAACTCGCGGATTTTCTTGGCCACGGCCAGTTTCAGCTGCGACACCTTCGTGAATCCCCAGCGTTGCGCCGTGGCTTCCTGTGTGCGCACATCCTCCTGATACCAAGGGTAGTTGCGGTAGCGTGCCCAAAACTTACCGTATTGTCCGGTGAAGTCCTCGTGGTGCAGGTGGAGCCAGTCGTAGGTGGGCAAAACGCCTTGCAGCACTTCGTCGTCGTAGACCACGTCGTAAGGAATCTCGGCGTAAGTCAAGACGAGGGTGACGGCATCGTCCCAAGGCAGGTTGTTTTTGGGCGCATACACCGCCACGCGGGGCACTTTTTGCAGCTTCATCTCGTCCATGTTCACGCCCGGGTCGGCGATTTCGGCCAAGATGGCGTCGGCTTGCGCGTCGGCGATGACGTTGTACGACACGTTGCGCATCTTACATTCGCGCTCAAACATCTCGTGGTAAGGAATCAGGTAGCTCCCTCCCCTATAGTTAAGCAGCCAGCTGATCTCCACCTCGCGTTGC
>CAMKAR010000136.1 GCA_946410535.1 uncultured Bacteroidales bacterium | reverse complement strand
GCATGGCCAACGCCGTGCTCACCTTCCTCAGCACCAAGCTGCCCATCAGCCGCCTACAGCGCGACCTCACCGACTCCACCGTCACCCGCAACATCGGCGTTCCGATTGCCCACACACTGATTGCCCTCAAGTCGCTGATGAAGGGTTTGGACAAACTCCTGCTCAACGAGGAAAAGATTCGCGAGGACTTGCAGAAGAACTACGCCGTGGTGGCTGAAGCCATCCAGACCATCCTTCGCCGCGAGCAGATCGAAGGCGCTTACGAATTGCTGAAAGGCCTCACCAGAACTAACAAACACATTGATAAAGAGGCGATTGATGCTTTTATTGAGACATTACCAGTGAGCCAAAGAATTAAAGAGGAATTATACGCTATTACTCCAGAAAACTACACTGGATACAACTACTAAAAAGCGCAAAGATGGACAACGGCTTCATTCCTCCTCACGGCCATTACCAAGAACTGCTTTCCTATAAGAAATCGGCTATTGTGTATTCAGCAACCGTCAAGTTCTGCGAAAGATTTATCAGCATCAAGGACAGAACTTACGACCAAATGGTGCAGGCTGCTCGCTCAGGGAAGCAAAACATCATCGAAGGTTCAAAGGCTTCAGGAACTTCCAAAGAAACGGAGATTAAACTGACAAATGTAGCAAGGGCTAGTTTGGAAGAACTGCTGGAGGATTACAAAGATTACATTAAAAACAGGAAAGAAAGAATTTGGGAAAAAGATAGTAAAGAAGCCTTGTATGTCAGGAAGCTCGCTTATACAAAAGGCGAATCTTATGAAAACACTTATGAGCAGTTTATAGAAACCCGAAGTGGTGTGGTTTGTGCAAACATTATCTTATGCCTAATCCATCAATGCAATTATCTTCTTGACCAACAAATTAGAAGGTTGGAGGAAGATTTTATTAAAAATGGAGGTTTAAGAGAAAGGATGTACCAAGCTAGGAAAAACTACAGGGACAAGCCTTTTCCATCCCATGAATCACAAAAAGACGACAATGAGAGGAAACCGGGAGCTGCTCCAAAAGACAACGTCATCAAGAAAAAGGACAGTCCAACATAAGTCCTATAGGACATATATGACCTATAACGACCACCAACAATAATTCAATTATGTCAAAACAGCCCAAATCCTTCTCCCGCGTCCTCGCCTACATCAAGCCCTATTGGGCTTCGGTGGTGCTGAATGTGGTCTTCAACCTGATGGCCATTTTCTTCTCGCTGTTCAGCTTTGCCCTGGTCGGGCCGTTCCTCAACCTGCTCTTCAAGGAAGGCGCCATAGAGGCCGTGGCCAAGCCTGAGTTTGCCCTCACGTCCGACTATCTGATGGGCTACCTCAACTGGTTCATGAGCGACCTCATCATCACCCAAGGCAAGCATTACGCACTGATTTTCATCTGTTTGCTATTGCTTATAGCCTTCTTTTTCCGCAACCTGGGAAGGTTTTTCGCCTGCTATTTCATGGCCAATGTGCGCGTGGGCGCCGTCCACGACCTGCGCCGTGATGTGTACAACAAAATCCTGATCCTGCCCCTCTCCTTCTACCACAACCGACAGAAAGGCGACACTCTTGCACGCATCACCACAGACGTCCAGGAAGTTGAAGTCTCCATTTTGAACTATCTGGAGATGCTCATCAAAGACCCGCTAACCATCATTTTCTACTTCGCCTTCATGATTACCCTCAGCCCAAAGCTAACCCTTTTCGTACTGATTGTCTTGCCTTTGGCGGGACTACTCATCGGCAAGGTCGGCAAGATGCTGAAGAAGGAATCGAAGGAGGGACAGACCAAACTCGCCGGTATCATCTCCACGGTGGAAGAGACCATTTCTGGGCTACGCATCATCAAGGCATTCAACGCCTTACGATATTCAAGCGACAAGTTCGAGGAGCAAAACTCGGACTATACCGATGTGCTGCGCGGCATCCATCGCAAGCGCGACATGAGCTCGCCGATGAGCGAGTTTTTGTCGTCGGCGGTGGTCATCCTCGTGCTGTGGTTTGGCGGCACCCTGATTCTCGGCGGCGACAACCACATCGATGCGGGCAGTTTCATCAGTTATATCGTTGTGTTTTCGCAGATTATCTCACCAGCCAAGTCGTTCTCACAAGGCTACTACAACGTGCAGAAAGGCATTGCCTCAGCAGAGCGCATTTTCGAGATTTTGGATGCAGAAGAGGTCATCACTGAGAAAGAAAACGCTTTGGCAATCAGCGACTTCAAAGACAGCATTGAATACAAGAACGTTTGGTTCAGCTATGGCAAAGACGACGTGCTGAAAGGCATCGATTTGAAGATTGGGAAAGGCAAATTTGTCGCCTTGGTCGGTGAAAGCGGTGGAGGCAAGTCGACCATGGCCGACCTCTTGCCGCGTTTCTACGAAGTGGAGAAAGGCAGCGTGTGCATCGACGGTCACGACATCCGCGACTACAAGATTGGCGACCTGCGTGGCTTAATGGGTGTGGTGTCGCAAGAGACCATCCTCT
Source organism: uncultured Bacteroidales bacterium (assembly GCA_946410535.1). The sequence goes on along the minus strand of CAMKAR010000136.1, from coordinate 3,759 downwards.
TCAACGACACCGTGTTTAACAACATCGCATTCGGCATGAAGGATGTATCAAAGGAACAGGTCATCGAAGCCGCCAAGATTGCCAACGCGCACGAGTTCATCATGGCGTTGGAACACGGCTACGACACCCGCATTGGCGACCGTGGCATGAACCTCAGCGGCGGTCAACGCCAACGCCTGAGCATCGCCCGCGCCGTACTGAAAAACCCACCTATATTAATATTGGACGAGGCCACTTCGTCGCTCGACACCGAGAGCGAGCGTTTGGTGCAAGACGCCTTGGGCAAAGTGATGAGCCAGCGCACCTCGCTCGTCATCGCCCACCGCCTCTCGACCATCCAACACGCCGACGAAATCATCGTCCTCCAGAAAGGCCAAATCATCGAGCGCGGCAAGCACGACGAACTGATTGCCCTCGGCGGCGTCTACAAGAAGCTGACCGATTTGCAGGCGATTGGGTAGATAACAACACTTTGTTTTTGAGTGTTGACAGAAAAACGAGCCTCATGTCACGAAACAACGAATTCTTTCACGCCTGCAAGGTCGACAATTGGTATATCTTTGAGCACACCGAATACGAATGGGACGACATTGTGAATGCCTTCATTGCGGGAGGCTTGTATGCCGACAGAAACCCCAAAATCCAATGGGTGGAACTCACCGAGGAAACGGTCAAGGAATTGTTTGACTACGCGAGATACTTGGTTTACCGCGCGGATTACGATGAGTACTATATCCTTGACGGATCGACCATTAAGGAAACCATCAACGAAGGGAAATACACCCATGCGAAGCTGATTGAAGGGCCTGGGATGATTTGAGAAATTTGGGATTTTTTTGAAGTTTTATTTTGTCTGTGCTGCGATTCGGCACAGGCCTCCTTTTTCTTTGCAGCGGAAAACAGCAGCCACGACTTACACATTCCATAAACTTATGCTATTTTTGCATTACTAAACAAACAACAACCATGTTGAAACTCATCTCCAATTCTGCCCATTACACCGAGGTTCTCGCTCGAGTCACCAAGGTCAAGCGCAGCCTATGGATTGGCACCGCCGACATCAAAGACCTGTATGTCAAGGTAGGCACTCAAACGAAGCCATTTCTTGCGGTTTTGGCAGAACTCATCAAAAAGGGCATTGAGGTGCGGCTCATTCATGCCAAGGAGCCAGGCCCAGCGTTCCGTGAGGATTTCGACAAATACCCTGCCTTGTTTGAAGGCTTGGAAAGGGCACTTTGTCCGAGGGTGCATTTCAAGATCTTGGTCTTCGATGGCCAAGTGTCCTATATCGGTAGCGCCAACCTCACCGGTGCAGGCATCGGCATGAAAAGCGATGGAACGCGCAACTTCGAGGCCGGCATCCTCACCGACAATCCCGAGCTGGTTGAGCAAGCCATGAACCAATTCGATGAAGTTTGGATGGGCAAGCACTGCAAGGCCTGCAAACGGAAAGCCTTTTGTGGGGATCCGATTGGATGAGTGTCCAAAGAGAGCGACACGCACTTTTTGCGTGTTACGAGTGGTAGGTGCAAAATTTGCACAGCCTGTGCATTAATTCGGCACAGGCTTTTGCTTTCTTTGCAGCATCGTTTAACCCATAAAACTAACAAACATGAGCAAAGTATTCAAAGTATGGCCCAAGCGGGTCAAAAGAGTGAACGGCACGGTGCTAACACCCGAAATGGTCATCATCGTGGCCATCCCCATGCATGTCTCCAATCCCTTCAGCAATGGAGCCAAGGAAATCAAGGAAACCTACATGCGCATCTATCAGTTCGACTACCAGAAAGCCAACTGCTATCAATCGGATTTCAATTATTTGGCGTTGGATTAGCAAAACTATTTGGAAAAGAGAAGGAATAATTGTTATTTTGTAGCATCACTAATAAACAAAAAACATTTGGAATGGATCCTCAAAAGATAGATGAGCTGCTTGAGCAGGCAGACCACAGGTTTTCCATCGTCGATCGTTATAACGAATGGAAAGCCATTGACGAAAAGCAAGCGGATGAAAAGCTCAAGGAGCTTGCCAAATCATACAACAAAGATGTGTTTTTTGAAGAGCATCTCATAGAAAGTGTGAAAGAAAACTATTTATCCGATATGGAATTGCTGGAAGATGCCACAAACTATTCGGAAATTTGCAAGTCAGAGATAGCCTCTGGAAAAAGTTTTTGCTATGCCAAACACTATGCTGAGATTAAGCTATGCCATGAGTTTGAGGATGAATATTGCAGACTCTTGGCAGAGGTATGCGACTTTGCGGTAAAACAAGGGGTAAAAGACGACATCGCCTTATTCTCAGTTGCGTCTGCTTGCGCTGAAGCTTATGTAAACGAGCGCATTACTGATTTGTCACATCTGAAAGAAATTTACAAGGCAGATTGGCTGCAAGAATATCTTTCCAAATTGCAAGATAGAATAATGCGTGAACAAGAAACAGAAGTAGATCCGAGTACATTTGGCACCTTGTCTTCTCGACGGAAAACTCATGAAGAAGCAATATGGGATATGATGTACCCATAAGGAATCGACGACGGCTTTTCTTTGCCAGTGGAATAGAAAGACATTATTAAATTAATATGAATAAAACTGTTTAGTTTTTCAAAGACAAAAAACAACAACTTAAAAAACAACCAATGATATGAATAGATTTTTTACACCATTTGTCGGTTCCAAGTACGAAGAGGGTATTTGCGGCAAAAAAATTTTGGTATTAGGCGCAAGTTTTTACTGCAATAAAAACGGAGAAAATGGTCAAGGGAGATGCCCTTTCTTTGATGAATGCACTAACACTGAAACAAAAGACTCAAGTGCCTATAATGAGAAATGCCCTTTTCCCGAAAATGAAGGAAAGAATTTGTCCGATTATCCGACTACGGCTATTGAAGAACAATATAAACCCTATCAAAGATTTCAAAAATTCATTCAATCAATTATAGGTGAATGTAGTTATGAAAACACCTGGAATAGATTGTCTTTTACAGAATATGTTCAATTCTTTGTGCCAACTATAGAAACAAAAAAAACATATTTAAGCAAACGTGATTTTGAAGCATTTAATGAAACGTTACAAAAACTGAAGCCAGATGTAGTAATCTCATGGGGAATGGCAATTCTTGAAGAAATCAGAGAAAAAAATAAATATGTCATCGATAAAGAGAATCTCTCAGATACAGATTATTATGTTTGTCACATGAGAGTCCCCAATGTGAATCATGAAATAACACTAATAAGTAGTTACCACCCATCCTCTGTAAACTGGTACGGTGACATGGAGAAGTTACATAAATACTTGAAGCAAGTCTTAGAAGAATAAATAATTACTTTTTTAAGTATTATAACGAGCCTGTGCTTCAATTCGGCACAGGCTTTTGTTTTCTTTGCAGCGAATTTCAAAACAAAATACCATGAACATCAAAGACTTATTACAAGACGATGCCTTAAAGGTGCTTGAAGGCCAAATCATCATGTCGTTTGAAGGGCTTTGGAGCAAAGACCACGACTACACCGACGAGCGTAGTCTTATCGAAGTCAGGAAAACCATCATCAACCATCGTGTGTTACAACATCAGGATTTGTTGCTGCCCGACATCATTGCCTTCAACGACGTGATGCGGGAGGCCTTGCGCGAAATGTTCGACAAAGCCCACGCCGTGTATGAAGCCAACAAAGGCTTCGGTGAAGATGTGGAAGTCGAGGCTTGCTGCTACCTCAGCAATGACTATCCGGCATTGCACCCCGTGCAAGGCGAGAACC
>CAMKAR010000135.1 GCA_946410535.1 uncultured Bacteroidales bacterium | reverse complement strand
GTGATTTTCACTGCATTATATTCGGTTCTGCGGAACTTGATGCGTGCATCGTAAAGCTTGTTGAGCTTGGTGAAGGGGTATTTGCTGTCGGGCTTGATATTGTAGTGCTCCATCAGGTTGAATCGGCTGATGACCTTGTCGCGCACGCGGTTCGAGTTCAGGACTTGCAGCATCTGTTCGGTCTGCTCGTCCTCGCCGATGTTCATGATGTCTTTTTCCGACTGGTAGGTGGTGCTAATCAGCACTTTGGAGATGGAGTTGCTGGAAGTGGGGTAGATGATGGTCGTGGACTTATATAAAGGTGTAATGAAAAATGGTGCGCTGAAGATGACGGCGCAAAGGGCTGCCACGGCCAAAATGATGAGGATGGGCTTCCTGTATTCCACCAAAAGTTTACATAAGTACTTGGAACTGTAGTTGTTATGCTGTTGTTCTTCCATATTTTTGCGTAGAATAAGTTGCCAAAAATAGGGATTTCCGCTGAAATGGCAATGAAAAAAGTCAATTTATGCCTTTTTTTCCTTCGGAATGATGAGGCCGACAATCTCCTTGAGGCTAAGCAGGCGAGTGGCGAAGATGGCACCGCAGTTGAGGACAAAAGCGACGACGAAACCAAGCAGCCAACTGTTAATCAGCCGATGGGCGAGAATGGTGATGATGATGATGCAAGCGAAGAAAAGCACGATATGAAGCCAATAGCGTCCACCCATGTCGAACTTGAGGATGCGCTTGGCGATGAGGTATTGCAGGAATGCCGTGACGGCTTGCACGCTGAGGCTGGTGCAGGCTGCGCCCACCGATTGGAACCGTGGTATCACAATGAGATTCAACAAGATATTGATAATCACGCCCGAAGCTGCTACGATGTTGAGTTGCTTGAGGCTACCGTTGGCAGTGAGCAAGGTGCCGAAAACGTAAGTCGTCGAAAGGCAGAAGAAACTGCCCATCAGCAAGGGGAACACTTTGGCGTATTGCCCGATGCGGGCGAGGTAGGCGGCTTGGGCTTCGGCTTCTTCGGGATGGTACATCAGCTGCATGATTTCGTCGCTGTAGAAGACGCACATCACCAAAACGATGCCCGCCATGGCGACAATGACATTGAAAGATGTCTTGACCAAGTTGTTGAGTTCCAGCTTGTTCTTGAGTGTGGCAGCAAACATGGGCAACAGCATGATGGCGAATAGGTTGGAGATGTTGTTGCCCGCGTCGAAGAGGCGGTAGGCACGGCTGTAGATGCCCGACTGCACGCCGTTGTCGTCCAAGAGGCGTTCCAAAAGGACAGGCTCGATGCGACTGTAGACGCTCATCAGCAACACGAGCAGGGCGAAAGGCAGGCTCTGTCGCAGTATCTCCTTGAAAAACTTTAAGTTGAGCTTGAAATTGATATGCTCCGCATGGCGCAAAACCACCACCAAGGCGAAAAGGAGTGTGGCGATGTAGGCCAGCGTTTGTGCTTGCAGATACCAGATGACGTTAAACTTCTCTTTCGGGAACCAGCCGCTCCACAGCACGAGGCTCATGATGACGATGGCCAACACACGATCGAAGACGGAGAGGATGCTGTCTTGCTTGAACAATAACAGCCCTTGTATGTTCGATCTGAGGAAGAGGATGAACGAGAGCAGGATTTGGTTGAGTCCGCACCAGAACAACAGCTTGAGTTTCAGGCCTTCGTTGTAGCCAAGGAAATAGCCGACCACGAAGATGACGACGGCATAAAGCACACCCAAAAGCAGCTTGATTTCGGTGAGGCCGCCGAAGTGCTTCGAGAGGTTCTTGGGGTCTTGCGCGACGGCGCGGCTGTTGAAGTTGGTGATGCCGAGGTCGAGCAGTATATAAAAGAGGTAGGAGAAGTTGAAGAGGGCCTGGTAGGTGCCGTAGGAGGCGTCGCCGAGCAGGTTTTGCACCTCACGGTCGATGCCGAGAATCCAGAACGGCTTCACCAACAGGTTGAGAAACAGCAGGAAGATGATATTTTTGATGAAACGGTTCTGCATGGTTACTCCTCCACGGATAGATGTTCCTCAGCAGTGCGATGGATGTAATAGTAGCGAGCTTCTGCCTCTTTTTGCAGTGTGATTATTCTGGAGTGGTGGGAGAAAGGAGTTTTGAAAAAGTCTTCGACAGGGAACTCTGCTATGTTTGGAATTGTAATGGTGTTATATATATCTATTTGATTATCTGATGTTTGTAATTTTCCAGTTGCAACTGGAAAATTTGATAATTCATTTGAGCCGACCACTTTATTTGGCTTTTCCAGACTGTTTGCAATTACTCCAGATGCAACTGGAAAATCTGCATCCAACATTTTCCAAGCTTCATAAAACTTACGCATTTCGTAAAGATTGGAAGCGGAAAAGCCTCTCAACCCGGGGAGTTCCTTACGGAGTTGTTCGCTAATCTTTTCCATCACGCTTGAACCCCAAGCAAATCGTTTTGTGTTCTTCGAAAGATACTTCCCAATGGCAAAGTACACCGCCAATTGCACTCGATTCACGTCTTTGGCGGCTTCGTATTGCCCTTGCAAAATAGCCGTTTTGATGGCTTCGACGGCTTGAGATAGAGAGATCAGAGAGTCCATTGTGGTTCATCATTTGAACTGCAAAAATAAGGGATATTTTCCAAATATTTTTGGATTGTTGAAGTTTTTCCAGCCTTGTTTCGCAAATAATCTGTACTTTTACCCCCAAAATCTTGACGGAAGAAATGAACAAGGAACAGGAATATACAGATACGTTGGTTGATGAACTTGTTGAAAACGAGAAGAGTCTGCTCCTCATCAACGACGATGTGAACACTTTTGAATATGTCATCGACACCTTGATGAAGGTGTGCCACCATACCCGCGAACAGGCCGAGACCTGCGCCTGGATCACGCACTACAAAGGCAAATGCGCAGTGATGCACGGCAGCTTCGAGGAGCTGAAGCCGTATTACGAAATTTTGCTTGGACATCAACTGACGGTTAAAATCACGGACTGATGGCGGGCTATTCTTCATTGGAAATTCTGGCCATCCAACGGGCCTATGAGTCGATGTTGGCCGACATCCATCCCTTTGTCAACGCGCCCGAGCATCTGGCGTTGATCGACAAAGCCTACCGCTATTGTCTTGAGAAGTACGACGGCAAGTACTTGGTGTCGGGCAAGGCCTATATGCTCCACCTCATCGAGATGGGGCGCATCGCCGTGCTTGAGGTGGGCTTGGGCTACATCTCCGTGACCGCCTCGTTCCTCCACGGCATTGATTACAAGGAGAATATAAGCATTAAGGAGTTGGAAAAGGAGTTCGGGAAAACGGTGGCCATCGTACTTGAGGACTTCAGCGAGATCTCGAAGTTGGATACCGAAAAGGTGGCCTACAACTCCGACAACTTCCAGGTGATGTTCCTCTCGCTCATCGACGACATGCGGGCCGTGTTGCTGAAAATCGTGCACCGCGTGTATGATGTTCGCAATCAGAATGATGTCGACCCAGACCGCCTCGCGAAATATTTCCATGAAATCAAGTACATCTACATCCCGATAGTCCACCGTTTGGGACTTTACAAGCTGAAAGCCGAGCTTGAGGCCAAGCTGATGCTGTATGAAAGCCCTGAGGTGTACCACGAGATTGAAGCCAAGATTGAGGCGACCAACGAGGCTCGCAAGCAAACGGCCGAGCTGTTCATCGCAAGCATCTCGGAGGCCATCAACGCCGAGCTGGATCGTACCAAGAAGAACGGCAAGCCGAAGTTCGCCTATTCCATCAAGTGGCGATTGAAGTCGATTCCGTCGATCTACGCCAAGATGAAGGCCCAAAACGTGCCGTTCGAGGAGGTCTACGACCTGATGGCTGCTCGGGTCATCATCCGCTGCGCCTTGAAGGACGAGCAGGAGTGCTGCTGGAGCGTCTATTCGGCCATCACCAACATCTATGACCCTATGCCCGAGCGACTTCGCGACTGGATCACCAAACCGAAAGCCACGGGCTACGAGTCGCTGCACACGACGGTGAAATATGACGACAAGTTGTGGTTTGAAGTGCAGATCCGCACCACGCGCATGGACGACATCGCCGAAACGGGACAGGCGGCGCATTATTTATATAAAGGTGAAAAGCAAACCTCCGAGGAATGGCTCCTCAACGTGCGCGAGGTGTTGGAAAACCCGGGTCTGGTGTCGTTCGAGAACTCGTACAGAAAGATATACAAGTCCGATAAGATCTTCATTTTCACGCCTGAAGGCGACCTGAAGCAGCTGCCCATCGGATCCACGGTGCTCGATTTTGCCTACGAGGTGCACACCCGCGTGGGCGAGACCTGCAACGGAGCACGCGTCAATGGGCGCATGGTACCCATCCGACACGAGCTGAAGAACGGCGACAAGGTGGAAATCATCACGAGCAAGAAGCAGTCGCCGCGTGCCGACTGGCTCAATGCAGTGGTGACCGAGAAGGCCAAGAACAAGATTCGTCGTTATCTCAAGGAACAGGAACTGAAAGAGAGTGAATTGGGCAAGGGCATGTTGCAGCGCAGGCTGAAAAACTGGAAACTGCCTTTCTCGGAAACCGTCGTCGACATGCTTGTGAAAGAGTTTAAGCTCGAAAACTCGCTTCAACTATACCACCAAATCTCGACGGAGAAAATCGACATCGCCGATGTGAAGCACTTCTTGACTTCCAAGTTCGATGAGAACGTTGAGAAATCGGAAAAGCCTGTGCCTGAACTAATTGAGACGGGAAAGAAGGAAATGCAAGCCGAGGCTGCCGAAGCCCTTTCGATAGGCGAAGACATCGACAATGTGACCTACAAATTGGCCAAATGCTGCAATCCCATCCCTGGCGACCATGTGTTTGGCTTCGTCACCAACGAGGGCACCATCAGCATCCATCGCACCAACTGCCCGAATGCCAAGAGTTTGCAGCAGCGTTACGGCTACCGCATCATCAACGTGAAGTGGAACGGGATTGAGGAGCAAGGCTCGCAAGCCACCATACGCATCTTCGGGCGCGACGTGATGGGACTTTTGGGCAAAATCACGAAGGTGGTTTCGGAAGACTCGGAGCTGAATATGAAAAACATCGTCTTCAACAGCGACAAGGAAGGCTATTTTGAAGGCAAAATCGTGCTCCAAATCTCCGATGTGGAGGCGTTGGAGCAGCTGATGAATAAGATTAAAGCCATCGAAGGGATTATGGAAGTGGTTAGAATTGATTGATTTTTAATGAAATAGATACTATTATGAAACTTAATTCACTATTTGCAACTGTTTTGGTCCTGTTTGCGTTTGGCACTTTGCAGGCGCAGGATTTCCAACTGAAAGAAGGAACCTATGGCATTGATAATGAGAAGAAAATCATTGTAACAACGGGTCATGAGAACGGCAAGGAGACGTTTGCGCTGCGAGGGGAGGAGTACATCCTTTATCGCACGACGATGCCCGTCATCACGATTGCGACCGATGGTCCAATTGTCAACTCACCTGCCGTGCATGGCACCATCAGCGTGGCCGATGCCAACGGGCATGTGATTACGATGCACGCCGGATTCAAGATCCGTGGAACATCGTCGCAGCAATACGACAAGAAATCGTATCGCGTTGAACTGTGGGCAGATGCCACTGGGACGACGATGGCCGACACCACCTTCCTCGGTATGCGCAGCGACGACGACTGGAACCTCGAGGCCATGTGGGCCCAGCCTTTGCGCCTTCGCGACAAGGTGGCCAACGAGCTGTGGATGGAGATGTACCAGTTGTCCTATGCCGCCGACGAACCCGATGCCCTGCCCGGCATTCGCATGGAATACGCCGACCTGTTCATCAACGACAGCTACCAAGGCGTTTATGCCCTCACCGAACGTATGGACCGCAAACAGTTGGGACTGAAGAAGTTCAATGGTGAGTTGCGTGGCCTGCTTTACAAAGGCAACGGCTCGGGCGCACCTACCTTTGAGAGTCTGCCCGACTACGACAACACGCTCGACACTTGGGACAACTACGAGTGGGTCTATCCCAACGAAGAAGAGGCCACCATCAATTGGAACCACCTCTACAGCTTCACCAACTTTGTGATGAACTCCTCAGACAATGTGTTCTATTCGCAATACTCCGCTCAGTTCGATAAAGCCAATGCCATTGATTACTACTTGTTTATCAATGCGTTGATGGCTATGGACAATATGGGACGCAATCTCTTTTTGGCGCGTTACAAGAAATCGGGGACCTATTTCTACCTGCCATGGGACTTGGATGCCATCTGGGGCTTGGACACTGACGGCAACCAGACCAA
>CAMKAR010000134.1 GCA_946410535.1 uncultured Bacteroidales bacterium | reverse complement strand
CCACATCCAAGTCGTTGTTCTCGTAGATATAGGTCTGCAAATACTCGGAATAGGCATACATGGTGCGGAACTTGAACACGTTGAACACCTTGCCGCCCTTGCCCACGCGGCGCAGGCGGATGAGTGCCCCGTAGGTGTGTGGTTCCTTGCTCGGCTGGCGTTTCTTCTGCGCGATGACGCAATAGCGGTCGTGGATGTATTGTTCGCTGACCACGTCGAAACCGCAATAATAGAGCCTGCCAAGCACTTCGGGACGCGGAAACACCTTGCGCACCTTGCGTGTGCACCAATAGTAGAAGCGGCGCGTCAAGCCAACCTTCGGGCATACCCTATGCCAAAGGAAATCAAAGAAATAGACAATGTAAGCAAAAAACTTGGGGTATTTGCTGAAGATTTGGGCACGGCGTTTCTGTGCGGTGTCGAAGCTGCACACGAAATAGCCGTCTTGCTTCAGCTTGGCATTGGCGCGGCGGAGGTAACGGTTGAGGTAACGGATGGCGTTGAGGTGGTCTTTGGATAGGAGCACCTCGGCCTCGCCATCGGGCACGGCCCAAGAGCGTTCGGCATAGTCGTTGAGCCACTGCGAGCGTTCGGGGCCACGGGGCGTTTGGGCCACTTCGATCAACTCGCGCAACTGGTCGGGAGCCTCGGCAAACTCAAACATCGGGGCATGCTGGGTCTCCGTCACGGCAAGGTATTCCATCACCTCGTCGTAGTTGTCGCGAGCAATCATATCGTTGAAAAAGGTCCTAACGCCCATCTTGATAGATGTTTTATTTCTTCAAGAAACTACGGACGGCATCGCAAATCAAGTCCTGATCCGCGTTGGAGAGGTAGGGATGGATGGGCAGCGAGACGACGGTGTCGGCCAGCTGGTCCGAAACGGGGCAGCGGTTGTCGTCGGGGTTCAAATAATTGAATGCAGTCTGCCTGTGCATCGGGATGGGGTAATAGATGGCCGTGGGGATGTCCAAGGCCTTCAAGGCGGCTTGCAGCCCAGCCCGTTGTTCCTTGCTTTCCAACTGAAGCGTAAATTGCGCCCAGCTGGAATGGAAGCCTTGGGGCACGATGGGTGTTTTCACCACATCATGGAGCAACTCGGTGTAGCGTGCCGCAACTTTATTGACATCAACCAGTTCATGTTCGGCGAAGGCCTTCAGCTTGACGATGAGGATGGCCGCCTGAATGCTGTCCATGCGCGAGTTCATGCCGATGCGGATGTTGTCGTAGCGGTCACTGCCCTTGCCGTGGATATGGTACGACTCCATAAGCTCGGCCCATTCGTCGTTGTCGGTGAACACCGCGCCGCCGTCGCCATAGCAGCCCACGGGTTTGGCAGGGAAGAACGACGTAGTGGGAATATCGCCAAAGGTGCAGGCCTTGCGGTCGCCGATGCGTCCACCAAAGCCCTGAGCCCCGTCTTCGAGGACATAAAGACCGTATTTGTCGGCCACTTTGCGGATTGCAGCGAAGTCGGCAGGCAGGCCAAAGAGGTCGACGGCAATGACGACACGAGGTGTGAGTTTGCCAGCTTTCAGCGTTTGCTCTATCTTACGCTCCAGGTCGGTCACGTCGATGTTGAATGTGTCCTTGTCGACATCGACAAACACGGGAGTGGCACCTTGCATAGCGATGACTTCGGCTGAGGCAAAGAAGGTGAAACTGGGCACGAACACGGCATCGCCGGGCTTCACGTCCCATGCCTTCAGCGCTAACAGCAAGGCATCGGTGCCGCTATTGCAGGCCACACAGTGCTTCACGCCGACATAATCGGCGAAAGCGGTTTCCATCTCTTTGATTTTCGGACCCATCACGTAGGCGCTTGAGGCGACCACATCGAGGATGGCTTTGTCCATTTCGTCCTTCAGGACGGTGTATTGGGTTTTCAGGTCTCTGAATTGCATTTTCTTCAGTTTGCAGTTGTTAGTTATCGGGGATTGAGATTTCCGTTGACATAGGGGCGCCCCTTCAGGGCTTTATCGGTTCCAGTTCTCCGTGTGTTTCTTTGTAGTTTCGGCCACAGTCGCATTGCAGCGAGGCATCGAGGCGTTTGCCGCATTCGCACACCCAACCTATTTGGCGGGCAGGCACGCCTGCCATCAGCGCGTATGGCTTCACATCTTTGGTCACCACAGCTCCAGCAGCAATGAGGGCACTCTTGCCAACGGAGTGACCGCAGACTACGGTGCAGTTGGCACCGAGCGAGGCGCCTTCGCAAATCTTGGTTTTTGCATAAACACCATGCACAGGGAAATGCGCACGTGGTGTGGTCACGTTGGTGAACACGCAACTCGGGCCACAAAACACATTATCCTCTATTTCAACACCTTCGTAAATCGACACATTGTTTTGCACGCGCACATTGTTGCCAATATGAACATTGTTGCCCACGTTGACATTCTGACCGAAGGAACAGTTCTCGCCGATGACAGCACCCTTTTGGATGTGGCAGAAATGCCAAATCTTGGTTCCTTGGCCGATGCTCACGTTGTCGTCGACGTAACTGCTTTCATGTATGTAATATTCGTTCATCTATTTATTCTTTTGGTCGGTGCTTCGACAGGCTCAGCAACCTTAGTTTCACGGTTGTTCAAGGTCCCTGAGCCTGCCGAAGGGCCGTATTATCATTTACTCCCATCCCGAGGCCAACACATCGGCGATATGGATCACCTTGATGGGCAGCCCTTCCTTCTCGATATAGGCCCGTTGGTGCATCAGGCAGGTCATGTCGGTCGAAACGATGTATTCCGCGCCGGTATTCAGTGCATTGCGCACCTTATGGCTCGCCATGCCCAACGCCAAGTCCTCGTGGTTGACCTCCAAAGAGAAATCGGCGCCACAGCACATGTCGGCCTGCTTCATCTCCACCAACTCAAGCCCCTTGACCTTCGACAGCAACTGACGCGCTTCCTTGCCCAAGCCCAAGCCACGCAAGGCACTACAGCTGTCGTGGAACGTCACCTTATACGGGAATTCCGCTCCAAAATCGTCGAACTGCACCTTGTTGACCAAAAAATCGGTCAATTCATAGACATTAGCCACCATCCGCTTGAAATTCAAGTGGTTGGCAGTATTGAAAAAAAGCTCGGGATAATGTTTCTTGATGTAATGCACGCAGGCAGCAGAAGGAGCCACCACAGGGCCATCATACGAAAAATCATTGAGGAACTTGTCGCCCAACTCCTTGGCATCCTCGACAAAACCGGCGTTATAGGCGAAACGCCCGCAACAGGTCTGCTCAGGATTGTACTCCACCTCCACCCCAGTGCGAGCCAACACCTTCATCGTATGGACTGCCACCTCGGGGAAAAACTGGTCAATAATGCAAGGGACGAACAACTCAACTTTCATGACAATTCGTACAAAATCGCGGCAAAAGTACGGATTTTCTTGAATATACGGGAATGTTTTCTCAAAATAATGGAGTTTTTAACGGTCAAAACCGCAAAAAACCGGCATCGTGCCAGAAATTGGGATACGATTTTGCCACAACCTCAGGATTATCGAATACGACAGGGCCGACCAACATCGCAAGTGGTGCAAGGGCCATGACGATGCGATGGTCGTTGTGGGCGCAAAAACGAATGGGACGGCTTTCCATCTTTGCCAACTCCGTTTGCATGGCCTCCACCCTGTCCGACTCCTTGATCGAGAGGTTGTCGAGGCCCGTGAAAGTGGCTTCGGCCTTCAATCCGGCGCAGGTGGCCACCATGGTCGGGTAAAGGTCGGGATGGTTGAAGAAATCGAAATTTAGGGGACGATACTCGCGAGGTATTTTACGCAACACGATATCGTCGCCTTCGCAAAACGAGCCCACGCCCAATGGTTTCATCCATTCCGCAACGATGGAGTCGCCTTGTAGACTTGCGATTCCCGCCCCCTGAGCCTGTCGAAGGGTCGAAAGGCCTCCCAATCCAACTAACCTAATCTCGCATTCCTCGCTGAACGCCGCCATCTCGTACCAATATGAGGCCGCGCTCCAGTCGGCTTCAACCGTAAAACCGTTTGGCTGATAAGGCTTTGGCCTCACTGCAACCACATTTCCTTTCCGCTCGACTTGCGCCGAAAAGTGGCGCATCATGGCGATGGTCATGTCCAAGTAAGGCACCGAATTAAGGTTGCCTCGAAGTTCAAGTTCGAGGCCGTCGGGCCACATCGGGGCAGCGAGTAGCAATGATGAGGCAAACTGGCTGCTTTGCGACACGTCGAGCGACACTTTTCCGCCTCGAATGGATTTGCCGAGGATGAGCAACGGCAAAAAGCCCTCGTTTTCAGCATATTGAATATTGGCGCCAAGTTGTCGCAACGCATCCATCAACGGCTTGATGGGACGTTGCTTCATTCGGTCGGTGCCCGTCAAGAACCAATCGCCTTCACGGCAAGCTAAGAAAGTAGTCATAAACCGTGCCGCCGTGCCACAGTCGGCGATGTCGATGACTTTCCGCTCATGGCAAAACGTCAATGCTTCCCGCAACACCTTGGTGTCTTGGGAATCAGAGAGATTCGTAACCTCGGGGGAAAATCCGCCGTAAGCCGCAATCATCAATGCGCGGTTCGATTCGCTTTTGCTAGCGGGCAATGTGACGGTTTTCCTAAGCATGAATCTTTTCCATGATATAAGAAAGAGCCTCAACCACCCAACCAGCTTCCACTTCGACATCCAAAACCGGCTTTCCAACCGACTCAAGCAGGACGAATTGCGGTTTTTCTCCTTTGTTTTTCTTGTCGAACGCCAAATAATCCATAATCGGCTCAATATCAGCCTCCGAAAGCCGGATTGGGCATTCGGAAAGCAACATTGGCAACTGGTTTTCAAAGTTTTTCAAAACTGAAGCATCCAAGTCACACTGTTTCACCGAAATACAATGAGCCGCCATCATTCCCAAGGCCACCGCCTCGCCGTGAAGCAGGGGAAAATCCGTCGTCAAGCAATGGCTTTCGATGGCATGGCCAAGGGTATGGCCAAAATTCAGGATTTTGCGCAAGCCTTTCTCCGTCGGGTCTTTCGCCACAATTTCGCGCTTGATTTCTCCACACCTCTTTATATAAGGGACGTAATTCTCTGCATCTGCG
This sequence comes from uncultured Bacteroidales bacterium, assembly GCA_946410535.1. The sequence goes on along the minus strand of CAMKAR010000134.1, from coordinate 1,229 downwards.
TGCAACAATTCAGGGTCGACAATGAAACCGTATTTCAGCATTTCGGCAAGGCCCGACCTGATTTCGCGCTCATCCAAGGTTTCCAAATAAACAGGATCGGTGATTACTGCCATTGGTTCAGCAAAAGTGCCGATTTGGTTCTTCGCGCCGCCGAAGTCGATGCCCGTCTTCCCTCCTATCGCCGCATCGACCATGCCGAGCAAGGTCGTTGGCACATTGATGAATTTGATACCACGCTTGTAGGTGGAGGCCGCGAAGCCGCCCAAGTCGGTAATCACACCACCTCCGATGTTGATTAGCAAGGCGTTGCGGTCGGCGTGATAGCGCATCAAAGTTTTCCAGATACGTTGGACGGTTTGCAGGGTTTTATGCTGCTCGCCAGATTTTATCACGATTTCGACCGCATTTTCGCAGCCAAGCCAATGCTCGGTTTCGGGCAACCAAAACGGAGCGACGTTCTCATCGGTAAGGATGAAAATTTTTGAAGAGTTGGCAATCAGATTTTTTAATTTATCACTCATTATCAATAAGATAAATCACAATTACAAAAACAGATAAATGGACCCGTATGTCCTACCCGATTCCTCATTGGTGTTCCAATTCAGAATCTCGCCCTTGCGATTGCAAACCACCGAAACGGGAACATAATTCGCTCGTTTATAATCCTTTAATAACTTCTTACATTCGTTATTGATGAACATTCTGTCAAAAAAGCCTTGGCGTGATGCCTTGTTGAACAAAAACAAGTTTTCGTAAAGCCCATTCAGCCTCATGACTTCAGCCAGTTCGCCAATGCAAACAACAACAATTGCCTTAGAATCAGAGGCATTGACGAGACAAAACTTCAGGTTATTCTCGAAATCATGCTGCCCAGCCTGGCACCACGAAGTCATGAAATAGAGAATGGTCGTGTCATGGGCAGCTATCACCTCGGCGACCTTTTGCCGGTCGTATGCCATAGGGTTGTGGGCTCCTGTGGAATTACACGAGACCCATCCCAATGCCAATATTGCCGCACAAAACAAAACCAATCTTTTCTTAATCATTCGTTTACGATTTCACAACAAATTAATCGTTCATCATCAGTTGCGCCGTGCTTGATGTCAACGCGAATGTATTTTTCCGGAAGCAGTGGTTCAATCATTTCAGGCCACTCGATGAGGCAGAGGTTGCCACTGTCGAAATAGTTCTCAAAACCGATGTCGTAGGCTTCCTCCAATTTCTTAATA
>CAMKAR010000133.1 GCA_946410535.1 uncultured Bacteroidales bacterium | reverse complement strand
GCATACTGGGAAAGTAATCGTTGTTAATCATAAAATTAAGTTTTGTCGTTTTCAAAAGAAAGGACAAAAATAGGGAAAAAAAACATTCCCACCAAAAAAAAATTAATTTACCTCCAATTTAGGCCGTCCTTCACTCCGCCACGGGATAGGCTTCATAAAGGATGTCGTGCAAGGCCGTCCTTGTGCCCTGGCGTACCAATTTGTTGGGTTCAGCATTGGGATAGACGCGATTGGAAAGGAAAACGATGGCCGTTTTGTTGGCGGGGTCGGCCCAAACGAAAGTGCCCGTGAATCCCGTATGTCCATAGCCTTTCATCGAGCCTGACTTGGAAGCCGTGCATGAGCCTTTCTTGGCGATAGGCAGCTTGTCGAAACCGATGCCGCGACGGTTGTCGTTGCTCGATGCGAAGGGCGCCGAGGTGAAATAGCGCACCGTTTCGGGCTTCAGATAACGTCGGCCATTGTAGGTGCCTTCGTCAAGCAGCATCTGCATGAGGGCCGCTAAGTCGTGGGCATTGGCGAACAAGCCCGCATGGCCAGCAACGCCGCCAAACATGGCCGCTGCTTGGTCGTGCACATCGCCCCAAATCTGTTGCTTCCTAAAAATGGTGTCGTTTTCCGTCGGCGCAATCTGGTCGCGAGTGAAGTGGCTGATGGGCTGATAGCAGATGTGATTGAGGTTCATCGGCAGATAGAACTTCTCATTCAGATAGTCTTCGATGCTTTGGTTGGTCAAGAGCTTCACAATCTTGGGCATGTAATAGAATCCCATGTCGCTGTAGAGGTACTTTTTCTTGCCCAAAGGGGTCTTGGCCACCGAGTCGAAAATGCGGTCGGGATAGTCGTTGACGAGATAAAGGTTTTCGGCCACCCTCACGTTGTGACTCTCGTCGATGACATCGGAATAATACTCAAACATCGGCCCGTTTTGGTCCACCGTCACTTTATAAAAAGGTATCCATGCCTTCAGTCCGGCTTGGTGCGTCATGATGTCAATGAGCTTCAGCTTGCCGTGCGACTTGCCCTTCAGATAGGGAAAAAAATCAGCCAAAGTGGAGTTCAAGTCAATCAGTCCGTCGTCGTATAATTTCATGATTGCCAACGTCGAAGCGAAAACCTTTGTGCAAGAGGCGATGTCGTAGAGGTCATCGGGCTGCACTTGGTGGTCGCCACCATAGGTGAACGTGCCGAAACACTTGTCGTAGACCATCTTGCCGTCTTTCATCACCACGATTTGGCACCCTGGATAAGCCCCGTTGCGGATGCCCGACCTGGCAACAGAGTCCAAACGGCGAGCATAACGTTCCGCGATGTTGCCTTTGGGAAGCTCAGCGGCAGGTTCGCTCGTAATCACTTGACCAACAGATGGTAAGACCTTTGCAGGAACTTCTTTTGAAGGCAGGATGTGCGGTTTCTTTTCGGGAACGCCTGTCACGATGCCATCGCCGCACTTGAACTTCCCGACCGAGACCGGCAACGTGCCATGGGCTTCCATCTCGCCCGAAAGCAGCCTCACCACCGCGTTGACGGCTGGCACCTCGTCTTGATAGGCCACCACCAACCCTTTGACGCTGTTGTTGATGCGGAACATATCCAAGGCATAAGGGCAAGCAAAAAGATTGAGAATCACGTCGTTTTGTGCCACCAAGCGGTTGAAGAACTTAACGGTCTCATCGTTGATGCCGTAGTTTTTGTCAGCAAACATCGTGGTCTTCTCGATGCTGACCACCACCAAGTCGAAAGTCTCCAGCTTTTTCAGCCATTCTGCCGATTTCGTGGCGATGGCGTCTTTGGTCACCACAAACGAGGTGGTCATGTAGCCGCGTGCCCACAAGCCGTTGTTCACGTCGTTTTTCGTGTTGCCTATGGTCACCACTGCGATTTTCTTGTTGTTGACCAACGGAATCACTTGGTTTTCATTGCGAAGCATCGTGATGGCCTCGTCATAGAGCGTTTGGCGCAAATCGGTGTATTCCTTCTTTTTCAAGTCGGTAAGGTTTGTGGCTGGCTTGTCTTCGTAATGGTTCAGCCCAACGAGGTATTTGTATCGCAATATCTTCTTGCAGCTCTCCTCCAAGCGAGCCGCCGCCACTGGATTGCTCTCAGCCGCCTCCTTGATGGTCTTGATGGCGAAAGGCACATTGGTGGGCAGGATCAGCACGTCGTTGCCCGCCATGAACGAGACATAGGGCACACTGTCGTGGCGCACCTTCTCCGAAACGCCCTTCATATCCAAGCCGTCGGTGAAAATCAGCCCTTCGAAGCCCATTTGTTCTTTGAGCAATTCGGTGACCACACCATGTGAAAGCGACGATGAAGTGTTCTTAACCTTCTCAATAGCAGGGAAATACAAATGTCCAACCATGGCACCGTTCACACCTTGTTCAATCATATAACGGAAAGGCGCAAGCTCGATGTCGCGCACCTCGTCCATCGTGCGGGTCACGGTGGGCAGCGTCATGTGCGAGTCGGTTGCAGTGTTGCCATGGCCAGGAAAGTGTTTCATCGTGGTTATCAAGCCTTTGCTTTGCATTCCAAGGGCATAGGCGGCGCCCTTCTCGCCCACCTTTTGCGGGTCTTCGCCAAAGCTACGCATACCGATGATTGGGTTGGCCGGATTGGAATTGACATCGACGACGGGCGCAAAGTTGACATGGATGCCCATGCGTTTGCACTGTTCCGCCACCTGCTGACCCATCTCGAAAATCAGCTGGTCGTCGCTAATGGCACCCAAGGTCATCTGATAGGGATACGACAAGGCCTTGTTGACACGCATTCCCAGTCCCCATTCGGCATCAATGGAGACCATCAACGGCGTTTGGGCCATAGCCTGCCAGTCGTTGGCTTGTCTTATAATCGCCTCAGCGTCAGCGCGGAAGAAACACACGCCACCGATGTTGTACTTCTTGATGTATTTCGCCACATCCTCATAAAAGGGCTTACTGGGCTGGTTGGCACGCATGCAAATCAACTGCGCGACACGCTGCCCAGTAGTAAGGCTGTTATAGACCGAATCGACCCAATGGTCAGCATCGGTTTGTGCATAAGCCTGACCCATGGCAAAAGTCAAGCCGAAAAACGCAACAGAGAATAATTTCTTAATATTCATAACAAACTAAATTTCTATATTTTAAATAAGATTATTTCAACCATTCCTTTAACTCATACCAATCGTAAGGCTTACACACGATCATCCTGTCTTTGTCCAAAACGAAAACCGTAGGCGTTGAAGTGACATGGTAATCCAAGAAAGGCTTACTTTCCCAACGCAAGTCGTCATAGAAATGGTATCCGTCAAGTCGCATTTTTTTTACCGAACGAATCGCATCACTCTCATCTTCCGCCAATGCAAACGTAACCAACTCAAAATCAGACTTCAAATCCAAGTTCTTCCGAATGGCAGCCAAGAAATCGTGGCAATATTCGCAGTCAGTCGACCAAAAAACGACGATGACCTTCTCCGCTTTCGAGTCATACAAACGATAAGGTCTCCCATCAATGGTAATGCCAGAAACATCGGGTGCTTTGGCGCCAACACGGACCTTTTGGTAAGGCTCGGTTATGGAATCCAATCTCATACCCTCTTCAACTTGAATCTCACCTTCAAATAACATAGGATAACTCAACAGATAATCAACGACTTGATCTCTACCAAAATTTGTATAGCCATTCAGCATAAACTCCAAAACATGTTCATACACTCTCATGTTTACCTTGGCCTTTTCGAGGAGGTTACCTATGGTGGCCATTGAAAGGCTGTCGAATCGGTGCATGTCGCCACTTTCCGTAAGGTTGAAAAGCTGTTCCAGCATCCGATTTTGGAAACTTTCTGATGCGACCAAAGCCGTATCGGTGAAATCAACATCGTCCCAAACGTTTTCTTCAACTCCAATCTGAGCTTTCGTCGGCAACGTTGATGCTATGAGGAATAGCAAAACTAAAACAATATGTATATATTTGATTTTCAATTTTTAGTACATTGTTATTTCAAGTCTAACTTTAATTGAATAGCCATATTGAAAGTCATGCGATGAAGGGGTGTCGTACCATAATCGGCGATGGCCTGTTTGTGTTCGCGCGTGGGATAGCCCTTGTTCTTTTTCCAATTGTAAACGGGGAATTGCTCGGCATATTGCGCCATCATCATGTCGCGCGTGGTTTTGGCCAAGATGGATGCCGCCGCTATCGACTGGTATTTGGCATCGCCGCCTACGATACAGACATGTTTCACCTCCTTGTAAGGATTGAAACGGTTGCCGTCAATCAGCAACAATTCCGGTTGAAGTGTTAGTTGATCCAAGGCCCTGTGCATCGCTAAGAATGAGGCGTTTAGGATATTGATTTCGTCAATCTCTTGCGCTGTGACTATGCCGATGCCGTAAGAAATTGCCTCTTGCATCACCAACTCACGCAGCTTCATCCGTTTCCTCTCCGTAAGTTGCTTGGAATCATTGAGTTCAGGATAGTCGGCATCGTTGCGCAAAACGACGGCAGCGGCCACAACGGGACCCGCCAAGCAGCCACGTCCCGCTTCGTCGCAACCTGCTTCCACCAGATTTGAGTAATGAGCCAACAACCCCATGGTTTACAGTAGTTTAAAGTAATAATGGTTGGCCAAAACGAGCAAGATGAACACCGTAAGCATCAGATTGGCCCAGCCGGTATTGCCCATATAGGAGAATGCGTATGAAACGAGGATGGACAACACCATGAAAATCAAGCTGTTCATCAGCACGTTATCTCCTACGAAGAGCAACAAGATGCCAAAGAATGCCATGATGAAGGCCATGGAAATCTTGGTGCGGACTGACACGGCTTTTTCGAAGTTGGCGTTGTTGCTACCCAGAAACAGGAAGACCACACTCACAAGAATAACAGACAACAGGATGATTGTCCGCAAGTTGAATCCCTCAACAGTGAGTTGCAACGAGGAGAAATAGCCACTGTAGCCATCCAACAACGACTGGAAGTCGCCGAACAGGAACACCCCGACAAAATACATGAAATACACGAAGCAGAAGCCGAACAGCGGAATCATCAGGAAACGTGCCGAGCCTTTCTTGTTCATGGGAAGCACCACCAACATCCACACAATCAATACGATGGACGGGAAATAGCACATCGTGGCCAAGGCGAGAAACACCCCCGACCTGAGGAGGAACATCTCAGCGTCGGGCTGCAAATAAGCGTCATACAAGTTCTTGAGCATCAGCAACAAGAAGATGAGCGACAAACCAAAAGGATAGAAATTGGTCTGGGTTTGCGTCATGCTCATCATCAACACGAACACAAATGCCCCCATGCTGCTCACCTTGCCCACAATCTGGTTCTTTACCATGATGGCATTGAACAGCAAGGTCTCTATTACCAACAATACGAAAGCCACAATGTGTTGCAAAATGACGGAAGGCCCCAGCAAACGGCTCACCAAATTGAAGATGGGGGTCACGGGTTCGTCCATTCCCATGGCAACCTTGCCCGAAACGAACGCAGGTGCCCAAAGGATGATGGCCAGCAACGCAATCACCACATACTGAATGATATAACTTTGTCTGAAAAACTTAATCATTGCAGTTTCATCAAGTCAAGACCAATGTCGTGGCGGTAGTTGGCACCCTCGAAATGGATCTTTTCCACCTCGCGATAGGCGATGCCCCTCGCCTCTTCTATCGAGTCGCCATGAGCAGTCACTGCAATGACGCGACCGCCTGAGGTGACCACTTGCTTGTCGTCATCGAAAGCCGTTCCGGCATGGAAAGCGACAACGTCTTTCAAGCCTTCCAAACCACTCATTCTCATACCTTTCTTATAAGCTTCGGGATAACCACCCGACACCACCATGACCGTGACGGCGGTTTTTTCGCTCTTGGCGAAATGGACCTCGTCGAGGCGGCCATCTGCGCAAGCGTCCAACAATTTGGAAAAATCACCTTCAATACGGGTCATCACAGCTTCTGTCTCAGGGTCGCCCATGCGAACGTTGTACTCAATGACATAAGGATTGCCGCCATCGTTCATCAAACCTAAGAAAATGAAGCCTTTATAGTCAATCTTTTCGGCTTTCAAGCCTTTCAAGGTAGGCTTCACAATGCGATCTTCCACCTTGCTCAGGAAGTCGGGTGTGCAGAATGGCACAGGCGAAACAGCGCCCATGCCGCCCGTGTTCAAGCCCGTGTCGCCGTCGCCGATGCGCTTGTAGTCCTTGGCTTCGGGCAGCAAAACATAATGTTCGCCGTCGGTCAGCACAAACACCGACACTTCGATGCCTTTGAGAAACTCCTCGATGACCACAGTAGCCGAGGCCG
>CAMKAR010000132.1 GCA_946410535.1 uncultured Bacteroidales bacterium | reverse complement strand
TGTGGCCGAGGCCAACCAAATCGAAGGCGACTACGGCCTCACCATCGAGGATGGCGGACAGTTGAGAACCAACAACGGCGTCTATGCCACGATGAAGAAGACCATCACTGCCTATCCTGACGAACCCTTCAACAAGGCCGGCTATTACTTGATTGCCTCGCCATTGAAGGACCCGACCTATTATGGCCAAGACGGTACAGGTGCCCTGAATCTTCTGACCACGCAAGAGGACAATCCCACTTACGACTTCTATAAATGGGTGAATGACCAGGACCAGGAATGGAGGAACTATAGGGCGGACGACTTCTGCATGGAAAACGGAAGCGGCTATCTCTATGCCAACCAATACGGCACGGAACTCAACTTTGTGGGCCAAATGAAAGCCAACGATGGTGAGGTCACCCAGGATGTCCAATATAATGGTGACTACGGTTTCGGTGGCTGGTATCTCCTCGGCAACCCGTTCACTTGTGACGTCCATCTCACCGCCGACAACGCAAATGTGGCCTTCTACAGAATGAATGCAGATGGCGATGCGTATGAAGCCGCCACGGGTGTCATCCATCCTATGGAAGGCTTCTTCGTGCAAGTGCCGGAGGATGTTAACGCAACGACGATCCACTTCAACAGGGAACAATCCACCCCAATGCAAGGCCAACTCAACATCAACTTAAGTCGCGCCAACACTAATAGTGGCAGCGTTTCGGCCCTTCGACAGGATCAGGGCTTGACGATTGACAATGCCATCATCGCCTTTGGTGAGGGACACAGTTTAGGCAAGCTCAGTTTCCAAGAGGGAGGAAGCAAGATCTACATGCCTTATGGAGGCCAGGACAACGCTGTTGTGTTCAGCGCAGGCGTGGGCGAGCTGCCGCTCAACTTCGAGGCCGCCGAGGACGGCACCTACACCCTCAGCTTCGAGAACGCCACCGAAGGCTTGGTGTATTGCCACCTTATAGACAATTTGACAGGAGCTGACATCGACCTTTTGACTCCGGCAGGCTTCCCCCTTTACAAAGGGGGGCAGGGGGGATTAAACCAACCCGCAACCTATACCTTCACCGCCAAGAAGAGCGACTACGCCTCGCGTTTCAAGGTGGTGTTTGCTTCCGTTTGCGGGGACGCAAACGGCGACAGTGAGACCTTCGCCTTCAACAACAACGGCAATTGGATCATCGCCAACGAAGGCCGTGCCACGCTGCAAGTCATCGACCTGACGGGACGCATCCTCAGCAGCGAGCAGATTGAAGGCTCGGTGCAAACCCAAATCAACCAGCCCGCAGGCCTCTATTTGATTCGCCTCGTGAACGGCGATAACGTGAAAGTGCAGAAGGTGGTGGTGAGATAATCTTTTCATAATCTTTTTGGAAGGTCGGCAACCGCTACGGTTGCCGACCTTTTTTGTTCAGTCGCGCAGGGCCAGCAGGCACACGTTTTCCACGTGCTGTGTGTGCGGGAACATGTCGACGGGCTGCACGGCCAGCACCTTGTAGGCGCTGTCGAGTAACTGCAAGTCGCGGGCTTGGGTGGCGGGGTTGCAGCTGACATAGACGATTTTCTTCGCCTTGATTTTCAGCAGTTGCTCGACAACCTTTTCGGCCATGCCCGCACGGGGCGGGTCGGTGACGATGAAGTCGGGACGACCGTTGCTTTCGATGAAGTCGTCGGTGAACACCTTGGCCATGTCGCCGGCATAGAACGTGCAATTGGTGATGCCGTTGATTTCGGCGTTCACCTTGGCGTCGTCGATGGCGGCTTGAACGTACTCGATGCCGACCACTTTCTTCACGAAGCGCGAGAAATACTGGGCGATGGTGCCTGTGCCCGTGTAGAGGTCATACATCAGTTCGTCGCCTTGCACTTCGGCCAAATCGAAAGCGGTTTTATAGAGCCTTTCGGCTTGGTAGACATTGGTTTGGAAGAACGACACCGGCCCGATGCGGAACTTGAGGTCGCCGAAGCCCGGGCGCGGCGATTTCATCGTCTCTATCAAGTAAGGCTCGCCTTTGAGGCATTCAAAAGGCAGGTCGTTGATGATGTCGTTCAGCTTCGGGTTGATGACCAAGAGCAGCGACACGATTTGCGGGAAGGCCATCTCCAAGGCGGGCACCAGTTCGTGGCGCACCACTTCGTTCTCCTCGCTGATGACTAAAATCACCATGAACTCGCCCTTCGAGTTGCAGCGGATGACGAGGTTGCGCAGCAGTCCCTCGTGGGCGCGGAAGTTGTAGTAGGGGAGTTTGCGCTCCAACGTGAACCTCCTGACAAACAGCCGGATGTCGTTCGATGGGTCGGCCTGCAGGTGGCATTGCTCGATGTCGACGACGCGGTCGAAGAGCTGGGGCAGGTGGAAGCCTAAACCCTTGCAGGCTTCTTCATCGTGCGAGCCGGGCGCACCGTCGATGAGCCACTTGCGGTTCGAGAAGGTGTATTCTAACTTGTTGCGGTAGAAAAACTGCTTCTCGCAACCCAAAATCGGGCGTATTTCGGGATACTCGATCTTGCCGATACGGTCGAAGTTGTCCTTCACCTGTTTCTGTTTGTATTGGATCTGCCATTCGTAGGCCATCTGTTGCCACTTGCAGCCTCCGCAAAGTCCAAAGTGTTGGCATACAGGCTCCACGCGCTTGTCCGACATTTTCTTGAAGTTCAAGATCTTGCCTTCAAAGAAGTTCTTTTTGCGCTTGTAGACTTCGATGTCGACCACGTCGCCGGGCACGCCAAAGGGGATGAAGACCACACGCCCTTCGGGCTTGGCCACCGACATTCCTTCGGCACCAGCGTCGACGATTTCAACGTTTTCGATGTATTCGGGTTCTCGTTTAACTTTTTGTCTCGTCATAACTCTTTTTTTCCCACAAAACCTACAAAACTGGCAAAACTGCTTTTATTGGGGCGGCGGCACCCAACCGGGTTGCCGCCCGAAAGCCTGCCGGTTGGCGGCTTTCGCATCTCACGTTATTTTGTTTTGTGGGTTTTGCATGTTTTGTGATTAATTACTAAATATCTCCCAAGTCCGTTTCGCCTGTTCCTCAAACATCTGCATTCCGCCAAACACCTTCGCGCCCCAGGTCTTGCCCAGCTCCATGAAAGCAGTCTCTTTCGGATTGTAAATCAAATCGATAAGGATGTGCTTCTTGCCAAAGGCTTGGTAGTGCAGGTCGGGGAAGTCGTCGATGTGTGGGAACATGCCCACGGGAGTCGTATTAATGATAAGGTGGTTTTGCTGGAGGATGTCGTCGGTGAGGTCGTCGTAGGTGTAGTCGCCTCTTTCTGCGCTGCGGCTGACGGTGGAGTAGGTTATTCCTTTCTGTTTCAGCACGTATTGCACCGCTTTGGAGGCACCGCCCGTGCCCAAGACCAAGGCGTGTCCGATGCTTTTCCCGTTGATGGCACGGTCGAGCAACTGCCCGAAGCCATAAACGTCACTGTTGTAGCCTTTCAGCTTGCCATCAGTTATTTTCACCACGTTGACGGCACCGATTTCTTTTGCCTCGGGGTCAATCTCGTCGAGCAGCGGGATGATGCTTTCTTTATAAGGTATCGTCACGTTGAAGCCGCAGAGGTCGGGATATTTGTCCATGACGTCTTTAAGCTCGTCCAACGATTTGAGGTCGAAATGCTGATAAAGGCAGTCCAAGCCTTCGTATTCGAATTTCTCGTTGAAGAGGTGCCTCGACATCGAGTGTTTCAGCGGGTGTCCGATGAGTCCGTAGCGTTTCATTTGCGTTTATTTTGGTTGTTTCTCTTTCTTCGAGGCAAGTTGTTCGGTGACGATGATGATGGCTGCGCCTAACAACATGATAGCCAATGCGATGAAAAACTCAGTATTAATGGCGGGCCACTGCCATTGGTAGCCGACCACTTTCTCGGTTCCATCCTTCAGTGCGTTGGTGATGGCGTGCTTCCAAGGCCAAATGATGGGCGTTGAGCCGAGGATGAACCCCGTCAGCAGGGCAACGGTTTGGTCGTGGAAGTTCTTGAAGATCCACGAGAGCAGGTGGGCGAAGGCCAAAAGGCCGATGACCGCACCAATCACCACGGGAATCAATATCTTGATGCCTTCCCATGGCGATGTGGTCAGCATGTTGACGGCATCGATCATCACATATTCGTAGTTGCCCATCAAAAGTAGGACGTAAGAGCCTGAAAGTCCGGGGAGTATCATGCTGCAAGTGCCTACCACGCCGCAGAGAATCAGGTAGAGGAAGTTGTGGTTTTCCTGAGCGGGTGTCCCGAAAGCGATGAGCAAGGCAATGCCCGTGCCGATGGCGAAAAACAGGATGCTGCCGAGGCTCCATTTGTTCACCGTGCGGCCCACATAATAGATGGAGGCGATGATGAGGCCGAAGAAAAACGCCCAGATGTAGACGGGGTAGTTCTCGAAGAGGAACTTGAACAGCTTGGCGACCGAAAGGATGGCGGCGGCGATGCCAAGAAACACGGCAACGAGGAATTTCAGGTCGACATGTTCGGCAAAGGCTTTCCACTTGCCGGTGAAAAACAGCTTCAATGCCGTGAGGTTGAACGACTTGATGCTGTTGATAAGGCGTTCGAAGATGCCAGTAATCAAGGCGATTGTGCCGCCCGAAACGCCTGGGATGACGTTGGCGGCTCCCATTCCCATACCTTTTAAGAAATTGTATATGAAGTCTTTCATGGGTCGTTATTCGTTGGTGGTGTTGGTGGTTTGTTGGTTCTGTTTGTGTCGTTCGATGAGTTGGAGAATCTCGGTGTCGTTGGCTAAAAGCTCACGGTCGTATTCGATGAAGTCGGGCCACAACTCGAAGTCGGCGTCAAGGGCTTGGTCCAGTGCTTCAAGGCCTTCGCTGTGGCTGCCTTTGACGAAATAGGCATAGGCCAAAAGGTAGAGCAGCGACACTTCGTTGTCGGTTTGCAGCAGCCCGAACTTGATGGTGTTGATGGCCTCGTCGATTTTGTCCTGCTGTCCGTATAGGTCGGCGATGTAGTAGTAGGCATCGGGGTCGGAGGGCGTTTGCTCTTGTATCTTGCGCAGGCATTCCATGGCCTTGTCGTATTCCTTGAGCTTCATGTAGTCGGTCGACATCGAATAGAGGTGGTCGGTTTCCCACGGCTCCAGTTGCAGGGCTTTCTCGAAGTATTTGATGGCTTTCTGGCTTTGGCCACGGTCGCTGAACACATAGCCGAGACCTGCATAGCCTGATCCTATCATCGGGTTGATTTCCAACGCTTTTCGGAAGTGCTCTTCGGCGGTCTGGAGGTCGTTGAGGCGGTAGTAGCAGTCGCCGATGGTGGTATGTATCATCGAGGTCTCGATGCCGTTGCGCAGGGCTTCTTCGAGGGTGTCGATGGCTTCCTTGTAGCGGCCAAGGTCATAATAGATGTCGGCTAAGTGCATGTTGGTCCAGAGGTCCTCTGGGTCGATGCTGAGGGCAAACTCGTAAGGGTCGATGCTTTCTTCGTATTGACCCATCATGCGGTAGATGTCGCCGATGTTGGTCCAGGCCTTGCTGTTGTGCGGGTCCTTGTCGATCATCTCTTGGAAAAAGGCGAGGGCATCGTCCTTGCGGCCTGCGCTGAGGTAGCAGCAGCGTATTTCGTGGTAGATGGTGTCGCGGTCGTCGGCTAGGGCGAGGGCTTTGCCGTAGAACTCGAGGGCGAGGTCATACTGGCGCATGTGTTGGTACTCGTAGGCGATGGCGTTGTAGAGTTCAAACTTCTCGTCCTCGTCGAAGTAGGGCAGGGCACTAAGGTAGTTTTCCAAGGCCTCTTCCGACTTGCCCAAGACGGCCAAGCACGACCCGAGGGTGAGGAAATAGTCGGGGTCGTCATCGTCGTCGCGTTCCACGTGTTGCATGATGTCGAAGGCGCGTTGGGCGTCGTTTTCCAAGAGGTATTGTCGTGCCATCTTGATTTTCAGCATGTTGCTTTCAGGATGCTGCTCCATGGCCAATTCCACGGCTTGCCGCGAACGTTTCAGCTCATTGTGTTGGGTGTAGTGGTCGATGATGTACTCAAACTCCTCACTGTCAAAGTAAACCGAGTCGTGGTCTTTCAGCATTTCCTCGTACTTCTCGATGGCTTTTTCCATCTCTTCCTCGTGTTCCTGATAATAGTCTTCGTCCTCAAACATGGTCCGTTTTTTCTAAAATTTGGTGCAAAAATAATAAAAAGGGCGGATATGGAGGCCAAAATTGGTCGGGATGCGGAAATAAATCCGGCAGGCGTGATTTGGATTGGTTTTTTCCGTAGCTTTGCAGTCGTAATTTTGACCATCCAAACACACGCAATATGACCATCAACGAACTTGAAAGAACCGCCACACAGGT
>CAMKAR010000131.1 GCA_946410535.1 uncultured Bacteroidales bacterium | reverse complement strand
GGTCGTGTTGATAAGTTCAACAACAAGTACAAGAAGTTCTTCGAGAAGAAGGAAGCCAAGTAAGTTGGACCGAACCGAAAAAGGGAAGCTCTTGCCTATCGCGAGGGCTTTTTTTTTGCTCTGGCATTATCTTTGCCGTATCTTTGCGCCACCTATATAATAAGGTGTGGAACGGCGACGGACTGACAATTTGTCGCCTCCGAAATCTAAATACGCTTTTTATGAGTTATAAAGTTGAAACCGAACTGTTTTCAGATATGATTGACACGGATGCCGAATTTATCCCCGTCTTGACCATCGAGCAGGGACAACTTGGCCAAAACGATGTCGTTCCGGAAGAGTTGCCCATCATGCCGCTGCGCAACTCGGTGCTCTATCCAGGCACGGTCATCCCCATCACCGTGGGTCGCGAAAAGTCGATCCAATTAGTGAAGGAATACAACCGCAAACGCAAGCCCATCGGCGTTATCGCGCAAAAGGAGTCGAACGTCGACGAGCCTGTTCTTGAGGATTTGTACAAGGTGGGCGTGTCGGCCCAAATCCTCAAGTCCTTTGAGATGCCCGACGGTAGCGTGACGGTTATCATTCAGGGCATCCGACGCTTCGAGGTGGTGGAATCCATTCAAAATGAGCCTTATATGAAAGCCGCCGTGATGCCTTACGCGGCTTCGGAAGACGTGCCCACATCGCGCAAGTTTGACGCTTTGTTGCAGTCGGTCAGGGACTTGGCCATACAGGTCATCCCTCGCTCTCGCAATCTTTCGCAAGAGGCCAGCTTCGCCATCAAGAGCATAGACGACCCTGTGTTCCTGCTCAATTTCGTGGCCAGCAATATCGAAGCCGAATTGCCTGTGCGTCAGGGAATTTTGGAGTCTCGCAACCTGAACGAAATGGCCAAGGGGCTGCTCTCGGTGCTGACCGAAGCCAAGCAGATGCTGGAACTGAAGCAGCAGATCCAGAGCAAGGTGCGCGACGACATGGACAAGCAGCAACGCGAATATTTTCTTAACCAACAATTGAGGACCATCCAAGAGGAATTGGGAGGTAATCCCAACGAGCAGGATGTCAAGGAGTTGAAGGAAAAGGCCGAGAAGAAGAAATGGTCGAAGGAAGTGGCCGAAGTCTTCGATAGGGAATTGAAGAAACTGGAGCGCACCCATCCGCAAGCTGCTGAATATGGCATTCAGCTGAACTATTTGCAGTATTTGGTTGACCTGCCGTGGGAAGAGTTCACCAAAGACAACTTCGACCTGAAACGTGCCCAAAAGGTGCTGGATGCCGACCATTTCGGCTTGGACAA
This sequence comes from uncultured Bacteroidales bacterium, assembly GCA_946410535.1. Next base: position 5,076 of record CAMKAR010000131.1, on the reverse strand, counting down.
GGTGAAAGACCGCATTATCGAGCATTTGGCTGTGCTGAAGCTGCGTCAGGACATGAAAGCCCCGATTTTGTGTTTGGTCGGCCCTCCTGGTGTGGGCAAGACCTCGTTGGGTAAGTCCATTGCACGGGCGCTGAACCGAAAATATGTCAGAATGTCACTTGGTGGCGTGCGTGACGAGTCGGAACTGCGCGGACACAGAAAAACATACATTGGCGCCATGCCGGGTCGAATTATCCAAAACCTGCGCAAGGTGAAGTCGGGCAATCCCGTTTTCGTCTTGGACGAAATCGACAAGGTGAGCGGCAACAACATCAGTGGCGACCCGCAAGCTGCATTGCTTGAAATCCTTGATCCTGAGCAGAATAACGCTTTCTACGACAACTTCATCGAGTTGGACTACGACCTCTCGAAAATCCTCTTTATCGCCACAGCCAACAACCTGTCGACCATCCATCCCGCCTTGCGCGACCGTATGGAAATCATCGACTTGAGCGGCTATCTGCGTGAGGAGAAATACGAAATCGCCAAGCGTCACCTCATTCCCAAGCAGATGAAGGAACACGGCTTGGACACGAAGCAAATCACCTTCCCGAAGGACGTGGTGATGCACATCATCGACGACTATACCCGCGAGGCAGGCGTGCGTAACTTGGAGCGTCGCATCGGCGACATGATGCGTTTCCGCGCCAAGCAAGTCGTTACGGAAGAGCCGTTTGACAAGAAAATTACCCTTGCCGATGTTCGCAAAGTGCTCGGTGTGCCGATGCACCACGACGAAGACGAGGTGAAACACACCATGCCGGGTGTGGCTACGGGTTTGGCTTGGACACAGGTGGGCGGCGAAATTCTGTCCATCGAAGTGAGCTTGAGCCGTGGCGTGGGTCATCTCTCGCTGACGGGTAACCTCGGCGAGGTGATGAAGGAATCAGCCACCATCGCCTTTGAGTTCATCAAGGCTCATGCTTCGCAACTCAACATCAATCCCGATGTGTTCGACGCTTGGAATGTCCATGTCCACATTCCCGAAGGTGCCACACCGAAAGACGGCCCTTCGGCGGGCATCACGATGCTCACCGCCTTGACTTCGGCCTTTACCCAACGCAAGGTGAAGAGCCAGCTGGCAATGACGGGCGAGATTACGCTGCGTGGTCGCGTTTTGCCCGTGGGCGGTGTGAAGGAAAAGATTTTGGCTGCCAAGCGCAACGGCGTCACCGATCTCATCCTTTCCGTTGACAATGAGCACGATATCGACGACATCAAGGAAGACTACATCGATGGACTGAAGTTCCATTATGTGGAGAACATGATGCAGGTGCTCGAGCTTGCCTTGGAGAAGGAGCAGGACGTGAACGACTTGGATTACAACAAGTACTTGCGCAACTTGCATCCTGAAGTGATTGGATTTAAGGTCAAGTGATGAAACAAACGAGGGGTTTTGACGAGTCGCTTTGCGTCACTGCGAGGAACGAAGCAGTCCAGAAAAATGTGCTTTCTGGATTGCTTCACTGCGTTCGCAATGACGCGAAGCGGGTCTTGAGTTGTCTTATAATACTGCTGTTCCTCGTGCTGGCTGCAGGATGCAGCCAACGACATGATGATGACGCAGATTTAGCCATCTTCAAGTATAACGAGGCGGCTGGCATCGTTTCCCTCGACCCAATCTATGCCAAGGATGTGGCCCACATCTGGGTCTGCAACCAAGTGTTCAACAGCCTCGTGGCCTTCGACGACGAGATGAACCTCGTGCCGATGGTGGCCAAGTCTTGGGACATCAGCGAGGATGGGTTGGTCTACACTTTCCATCTGCGGGATGATGTGTATTTCCACAATGACACTTGTTTCAAAACCCCGCGTTGCGTGACCGCCCAAGACTTCGTCTATTCCTTCAACCGCGTGGTCGACAAAAAGACGAACTCGCCCGGACTTTGGATTTTCGCGTCCGTCAAGCACGATGGCGACCAATATGCCTTCACGGCCTTGGACGACACTACCTTCCAAATCGAGCTTTCGAAGCCCTTCCCGCCGTTTTTGGGCATTTTGTCGATGACCTACGCCTCGGTGGTGCCGCATGAGGCCGTCGAGTATTATGGCGACGACTTCCGCAGCCATCCTGTCGGGACGGGACCGTTCAAGTTCCAGTATTGGAAGGAAGGCGTGAAACTTGTCTACCGCAAGAACCCCAACTATTTCGAGCGCGACGAGGCAGGGGAGAGGTTGCCCTATATCGATGCCGTCTCCGTCAGTTTCTTGATTGACAAGCAGGTGGCTTTTTTGGAGTTCATCAAGGGCAAGTTCGATTTCATGTCGGGCATCGATGCGCGCTACAAGGACGAGCTACTGACCTACGACGGCCAGTTGCGGAAGAAGTACGAAGACAAGATACAATTGATTACGGAGCCATACCTCAACACCGAGTATTTCTCGTTCTACATCGACCCGAACGACCCGCTTGGTCTCGACCGTTCACGCGCTTTGCGGCAGGCCGTCAGCCTTTGCATCGATCGCGAGAAGATGTTGCGCTACCTGCGCAACGGCATCGGCGAGCCGGGTACGGGTGGCCTGATTCCTGTGGGCTTGCCAGGGTATAGCCCCACCATTGGCTATGGCTACGACCTGAAGCGCGCCCAGCAGTTGGTGGCCGAAAACCATTTGGAAGGCCATCTGCTGCAACTCTCCACCGTGGCCGACTATGCCGACATTGGGAAGTTTGTCCAAAGTCAGGTGGAACAAATCGGGCTGCAATGCAAGATGGAGGTGATGCCGCCTGCCACGTTGCGCAGCATGAAAGCCAACGGCAGCCTGCCGTTTTTCCGCTCGTCGTGGGTGGCCGACTATCCCGATGCCGAGAACTACCTCTCGACCTTCACGACGGCCAACTTCGCCCCTTCGGGACCGAACTACACGCACTATTCCAATCCCAAGTTCGACCAACTTTACGACAAGGCGATGGCCTGCAACGACTTGGCGGAACGCACCAGATATTACACCGAAATGGACAGCCTGATGATGTGCGATGCGCCCGTGGTGGTGCTGTTCTATGACGAGGTGCTTCGTTTCGTCAACAAGCGCGTGAAGGACTTGGGCAGCAACCCGACGAATCTGTTGGATTTGCGGAAGGTTAGGATTGGAGAATAGTATTCACTTTTACGTCTACAACAGATAGGTATGCTATTGCAATCAAGTACAAGATTGCTGCAACCAAAGGTATTGTAGATATTTTTTGTATGATGTCAACGTCTTGTGAATAATTTTCCTGTTATTCTTTCGCAACACGTACTATGTGGCTTCCGCCCTTGGAATCCGTGATGCGTAATAAATACATTCCTTTCACTAATCCGCTCAAGTCTACCTCGTTTGTCTCCCGCACCGTCTTCACCAACTGCCCAAGTTCATTGTAGCATTGTATTTCACTGGCATTGATACCCTCAATATGCACAAAACTTTGCGCAGGGTTGGGAAACACGCTTATCGCTTCGGCGGTTTCATCTACGCCGTCACAATCCTCGACGATGTTGCTGAACACCTCACCCCAGTCCGAGTTCATGTAGGTATCAGCACTTCCGCATGGAACGATGAGGCAACAGTTGCTTGGCACTTCGAAAGAACCACTATTGTAGTACAAAGAAGCAGGAACGCCACCCATGCAAATCACCGTGTCTAAATTGGGGCAAACAAATGAATTTGATCCGATTTCCGTCACGGTTTCTGGAATGGTAACCGACTTGAGGGCCTCACAAGCTACGAAAGCCAAATCCCCAATGGTGGTCACCCCCTCCGGGATGATGATGAATTTTAGTCCCGCTTGGTCAAACAATCCCTCTGCAATCTCCGTCAAGGCTTCGGGAAGGCTGACGATGGCGAGATTGCTACATCCGTGAAACGCATATTCGCCTATTGTGGTGATGGAATTGGGAAGGTCCAAGCGGCACAGACCGTGGCAAGAGGAAAACGCCCAATCTCCAATCTTGGTGGTCGTTTCGGGAAGCGTGAAATCCTCGAGGCGGGTACAACCGTAAAAAGCATCTCTTCCGATTTCTACGATGGATTCGCCGAAATCGACATACTTCAACTCGGGACAAAACGCGAACGCATGATTCCCCAACGAAACCAATGAATTGGGCAGCGTGACCGTAACAAGTGTCTCGTATTCATAAAACGCGGCATCGGCCACCTTTAAGGTTCCTTCATCGATGACCAAATCCACCAAAGGCATCTTCTCTTTGAAACCCAAGCACCAGCCGTCCAAATAGAGCATCCAGCCGTTGGGTTGGAGGTTGTACCATCCCGTATTGACAAAGGCTCTGGCATTGACACGGGTCACTGTGCTGGGAATGTGGATGTCATACAACGAGGTGCATCCCTCAAACGCCCGTTCACCAATGAAAGTCAGCGTGCTGGGGATGGAGATGGAAGTCAGTTCCGTGCAGTCCTTGAAGGCCCAAAATCCGATTTGCGTCACCGTGTAGGTGATGCCGTCGTAGGTCACCGTTTCGGGGATGACCACATCGCCGGAATAGCAGCCCCAACCAGGTTGTGAGCAGTGCCCAACCCTAACTTCAGGGCCTTCTGTGTAGTCATTAATCCAGTAGTAAATGCCATCCACTTCAAAGTCGTAGGCCAAGGCCTGCATCGCGAAGCCGACTACAATCATTAAGGTTACGAATAATTTTTTCATCGTTTTGAAATTTTAATGGTGAATACTTTTGTGTTTGAAATTTGGTGCAAAAGTATAGCGCCACGCCACGCGCATCAAGAAAAACAATGTGCGGATTTGTGCGTATTTTTATCTATCGTCTTGGTAATCAAAAGGATGTAATATCGTTTGCTTTGCTACGAAGAATGATGGGAATCGGCTCATCGCTCCCGAAAATGGCCTTCATCTTGCGGGCACGTTGCGATACGGTGTTGTAAGCGCGTTGCATCAAGGCCGAAACATCGGCATCCGAAAGGCCGAGCAGATACAGGCAGCAATACTCAAGGTCGCCCTTGGTAAGGTTGGGATAGGCTTTGGCCAAACGAAGGGTAAACTGGTTGAAGTGGCGGTCGGCAGCCTCGCGCAAAGCCATCACCTGCTCC
>CAMKAR010000130.1 GCA_946410535.1 uncultured Bacteroidales bacterium | reverse complement strand
AGTTCGTTCATCGTGATGGCCGCCATCATCGACATCTTCGGTTCCATCCCGATTTTCGTCAGCATGAAAGAGCAAAAGAAAACCATCAAGGCGGGTCAGGCCTGCCTGACGGCCTTAGGGCTATTTCTGGCGTTCTTCTTCGCCGGCGACGCTTTGCTGAAGCTGTTCGGCATCGACGCGGCCTCGTTTGCCGTGGCGGGTTCGTTCGTGCTGTTCATCCTCGCCGTCGAGATGATCCTCGGGCGCGAAATCATCAAGAACGACGGAGGATCGGGCGGTGCCAGCATCGTGCCCATCGCCTTCCCGCTGATTGCCGGTCCAGGTGCCCTGACGGCCTTGCTCTCGCTGCGTGCCGACTATGCCGTGGTCAACATCATGATTGCGTTGTTGCTCAACATCGCGTTGGACTATCTCGTCATCCGTTCGTTGGACAAGGTGCAGAAGCTGCTCGGCCCCAATCTCATCTTCATCCTGCGTAAGTTCTTTGGTGTCATCTTGTTGGCCATTGCGGTGAACATGTTTGTCAACAATATTTCCGTGATTATCCAAAACGTGATGAAATAATCCGTACTTTTGCAGCCGATTTGTGGTGTCCTCACAGGACTCAATAGGGAATCGGGTGAGAGTCCCGTACAGTTCCCGCTGCTGTGATGGCCCTAATCGTTTGCCATGAATGTCACTGAAAGTCAATATCTTTCGGGAAGGCGGCAAGCGATGGCCTCAGTCAGAAGACCTGCCTCAAGTCGTGAAACAAGGCTTCCGGGAATTGGAGCTGGGTTACTATAAATAATAAAGTGTGTCCCGATGGCTGGGGGTGCGCTTGCGTTTTAGTTTTCCAACATTATTTTCCAGAAGTTTTGAGGTAACAAACTTAATGTCAAACCTTTAAAACTTTAGTTTTATGCATTTTAAACATTTTACGCGATTGTTCCTATTGATAGGGATGATTGGATTTTTGTCGGCTTCAATGAGAGCTGAAGAAGTTACGATTGGCTCGGGAACAGACCAACAACCATGGCTTCCCAGCCATTCCAATTACAAATGCTCGTACACCCAACAAATCTACACAGCGGATGAAATTGACTATCCTGGTGGCGGCCTCATCAACAGTATAGCCTTTTACAACAAGGGAACTGCCAAAACCCGCACATGGGATGTTTATCTGGTCAACACCGACAAATCATCCTTTTCGGGCGCAAACAATGATTGGGTTGATGTCAGCCAAGGTACGCTGGTATTCAGCGGCAGCATCAGTTTGACCGCCAACCAATGGACGCCTATTACCTTCACTACTGCATTTGACTACACCGGCAGCAACCTTGCCGTCGTGGTTAACGACAAAACCGGCTCATATTCGAGCGGTCAAAGTTGCTTGGTATTCACTCCAAGTGGAAACCAAGGCACGCAAGCTCATTACATAGCCAGAGACGGCGACCCATACGACCCCTGCAACCCAAATAATGGTTATAGTTACAACCAAGCTTCCGTCACATATAAAAACCAAATCATACTCGACATTGAAGCTTCTACCGTCACTTGTGCCAAACCCAAAAACTTCAATGCGACTAACATCACTGCCCATACCGCTACGCTGACTTGGACTGCAGGCGCAGAAAGCCAAAGCAATTGGGAGGTCTTTGTAACAACAAATGCCACCATTATTCCTAATGAAAACACAACACCCACTTACCAAGTCACGGAATGCAGCAAATCATTGGCCAATCTTACCGCTCAAACCACTTATTATGCCTACGTTCGTGCCAACTGTGGAGATGGTGATATGAGCAAATGGGCCAGCAAAACCTTCACCACCACTCGTGAAGCTCTTGTGGTAGATGCCAATCATCCTTACTCACAAGCTTTTGAGACCAGCAACGATTGGGGGTTCACTAATGGCAGCCAGACCAACAAATGGTCATGGGGCAGTGCCACCAATAACGGAGGAGCGAAATCCATGTACATTTCCAATGACAATGGAACGAGCTATTCATATACGGTCAATAGTACCACGGTAGTTTTTGCCTCCAAGCTACTCAACTTTGAGCAGGGCACCTACACATTCTCTTTCAACTGGCAAGCCAAAGGAGAAGGTAATTCTTATACTCAATTCGACTATCTTCGTGCTGTATTGGCTCCTGGAGATGTAGAGTTTACTGCCGGAAGTCTGCCTTCGGACGTCGGATTCAAGACCCTCCCAGACAACTGGATTGCTCTTGATGGCGGACAGCAGCTTAATCTTCAAGACGGTTGGCAAAGCCAGACTGCGGAAGCCAACATTTCGGGCACCTATACCATGGTATTTATCTGGCGTAACGATAGTAGTGGCGGCGACCAGCCCCCTGCGGCCATCGACAACATCAACATCAGTTATATGACTTGCCCGCGTCCCACGGCCTTGACAGCCAGCAATGTAGCAGGCCGCACTGCAACGCTTTCTTGGACGGAAAACGGCACGGCCAGCAACTGGGTGCTGCAATATGCAACGGCTTCAGACTTCACAGGCGCAACAAGCGTTACTGTCAGCGGGACGGCATCCAAGGAACTGTTGGGACTTTCGCCCGAAACCAAATACTACACCCGCGTGAAATCCGTGCTTGGCAACGAAGAAAGTTCATGGAGCGATGTCACAGACTTCACCACCACGGTGACCTGCCCCAAACCGACCAACCTGAATGCAAGCAACATCACCACCACTTCCGTAACACTTTCGTGGAGTGCGGGCGGCAACGAATGCGGTTGGGACATCAGCATCTGTGAGACAACCTCCATGCATCCCGAAACAGATGGCGTGATTTATTCAGTCAGCGAGAATCCCTACACCATTGATGGGCTCGCCCCCGACAAGATGTATTATGCCTATGTCCGTGCCAATTGCGCAGAAGAAGGCTTAAGTGTATGGAGTGTTACAAAAGGTTTCACCACCCTACCGACTTGCATCAAACCAACGAATTTCTCTGCAAGCAATGTCACCTCTTCAAGCGCCACGCTTTCATGGGCAGCAGGCGAAGCAGGCCAAGACGCTTGGAACGTCATGTACAAGAAGGACTCGGACAGCGAATGGACAACAGTTCCTGTAAACACAACGACCTATACCGTCACAGGCCTCAGTCCCGTTTCCACCTATTATGCCAAGGTACAGGCAAATTGCGGAGAAGGCGACCTGAGCAAATGGGCTGAAACGACCTTCACCACTGGCTGCGGTGCCATCGATTTGCCATACACTTGCGACTTTGAAGGCACATCACAAACCGTCAACAGCTGCACAATTCCGAGTTGCTGGAGTGTAATCAGAGGCTATTATAACAGTACTTATAGGTATGGCGTCCCGACCATGGCAACGCCAAGCACATCCACACAACCAATCGTGAAACAAACCCATAGTGGTTCATATAGCCTCTATTTCCTCAACAGCACTTATTACGGGACTTCAGAAGAGTATGCCATCTTGCCTGAAATCAGTGATGCTTATGACATGAGCAACATTCAAATCAGATTCTGGGTGAGAAGCTACAGTTCACCTTGTACTATGGAAGTCGGCGTCATGACAGACCCTAGTAATGCCAACACATACGTCAAGGTTGAAGATGTTGAAATGACAAGTGACTATACAGAGAAGACCATAAGTCTGAACAGCTATTCAGGAACTGGTCGCTACATCGCGCTCAAATGTCCTGCTGCCAGCATGAATTCCCAGGCTTTCTATGTTGATGACATCCTTGTTGAATACATTCCCTCTTGCCAAGTTCCCGACAATCTTGCTGCAGACGAAGTTGGAGTGAATGAAGTTAGCCTGTCTTGGACACCACGCGGTGATGAAAGCGCTTGGAACATTCAATACAAGGAAGCCTCCGACGACGAATGGAGCAATCCGATTGCAGTCAATGAGACCACCTACACTTTGACTGGACTTCAACGTTCCACCTTGTACGAAGCCCGTGTACAGGCTAACTGCGATAATAACGACCAAAGCGACTGGACGAATCCTATTAGCTTCACCACCGAATGTGGCATTTGGACTATTGACGACACGCACGCATTGGTTGAGAACTTCAACAGCACGGCCTTCCCGCCCGGATGCTGGCAGAAGGTCAACTTCGGCGAGATGGGCGAAACCAACGGTTGGCAGGTGAACATGAACAATAATTTGGACAACCAAGGCGCCGTTTCGAGCGACTTCAAGAACGAGACGTGGCTCTTCCTGCCCCACATGCACATAGAAGGAAACGCCACGCTTTCGTTCGACAACCTGTTCAGCAGCGGTTCTGTTTATGCGCCAAGCTCCATAATGGTTTCCACGGAAACCTTTGAAGACCTTGAAATCATCAAGGACGCGGAATTCATCATTTCCGAGCACTTCACCTCAATTTGGGCCGCCGATGCAAACCATCTTCCCGGTTCCAAACAAAACGAGACCGTTTCTTTGAGTAATTACAACGGCCAAGATGTTCACATTGCATTCAGGTATGAAGGCACTTACGCCATTGATCAAATAATTTGGTACATCGACAATGTTCATGTGTTCGTCCCCGTCACCCAAAACGTCACGCTCAGCCAAGGCTGGAACTGGTGGAGCCCGACGGTGGAAACATCGCTGGAAGAACTTGAGAATGGACTCGGAACAAACGGCGTGAGCATCATCTCCAAAGACGACAATGTAACATATGACAATGCATTAGGCTGGATAGGTGAACTGACAATCGAACCTGGAAAAATGTACAAGATTCAAGTCATTTCAGATTGTTCCTTCACTCTGAATGGAGTAGTTGCCGACCCATCAAACCACATGGTAAACCTCAGCAACGGTTACAACTGGATTGGTTTCTTCGGTACACAAAGCATGGGGTTGGAATCTGCCCTTTCCGATTTACAGCCCGAAGACGGCGATGTAATCATGGATAAAGACCTTTCATCCACTTACTATGAATCTCTTGGCTGGGTTGGCGACATTATATCACTTGAACCAGGGAAAGGATACATGTATAAGTCGAATGCAAATAATTCTAAATCATTCCATTTCCCCTCATCAAGACAATAAATCAATAACAAACAAAAGTAACAACAAAATGAAAAGAATAACCTTAGCATTTATCATCTCCTTTCTCACTATAGGATCGATTAAAGCACAAGACCATTGGTCCATGAATAGCTACGACTATGCAGATGCAAGACCTTTTATTGGCAAAATTCAAATCAATGGTGAAATTCAATCCACTACCAACATTGAAATTGCCGCTTTCGTGGGCGAGCAAGTTAGAGCCGTGAGACATCTTGTAGAAATATCACCAGAGAAATTACCTGGTCAGTATTTTGTTTGGTTCAACATCAAATACAACAATTCAGGCGAAACAGTTACATTCAAGATTTACGACCATGCTAGTGGAAATGAGTACGCAAACTACACAGCTACAGTGTCCGGCAACCCAGTAACGATTGTCACTGGCATGGACAATCCCGGTACCCCAAGTGTACCTGTCATGATCAATTTTGTCACCTCGCAAACCTTCGAAAAGCCCATCACCGCCTACACCAGCAATAAGGATCGCTACTACCTCATCGCCTCCCCCATCGGGACGGTAAGCCCTGAGAATGTGACGAACATGCTCGAAAACAGCTACGACCTCTACTACTTCGACCAAAGCCAAGACAAGGAATGGATCAATTACAAAGGCGACCAAACCCTAGGCCAAGAGGGCCATTTCAGCATTGAGCCCGGCAAAGGCTACCTCTATGCCAACAGCAACAATGTCACATTGACCTTCACAGGGACACCTTACAATGGCAACGGCGAAGTGGATCTGGCATACGACGCCAGCGCCGTCCTCAAAGGCTGGAACCTCATCGGCAACCCGTTTGGTGCTGAGGCCACACTCAACAAACCTTATTATCGGTTGAACACCGAAGGCAACGCCTTGAAAACGGAGACCGAGGAAACCTCGATAGCCGTTATGGAAGGCGTGTTCGTGCAAGCTACGGAAACTGGCGAGAAGGCGAACTTCGCCGCTGTCAGGCGTGGTGAACGGGCAGACGTCGGCAAACTCAACATCAGTGTGGTTGCTTCGACAAGCTCATCAACCGCCCTCGACAATGCCATCGTCCGTTTCGACGGCGGTGCGACACTCGGCAAATTCCAACTCAACCCGAGCCACACCAAGGTCTACATCCCGCAAAACGGCAAGGACTATGCCATCGTGCGCAGTGCCACCCAAGGCGAGCTGCCCCTCAACTTCAAGGCAGAAAAGAACGGCACCTACACGCTGAGCTTCAACAGCGAGGAAGTCACGTTCAGCTACCTGCACCTCATCGACAACATGACGGGCGCTGATGTCGACCTATTGGCCGGCGCTTCGACCCTTCGACAGGCTCAGGGTTCAGCGACCTACACCTTCGAGGCAAAAACGACCGACTATGCCAGCCGCTTCCGCCTGGTGTTCAATTCT
>CAMKAR010000129.1 GCA_946410535.1 uncultured Bacteroidales bacterium | reverse complement strand
TTTTGTCGATGGTCTTTGCCATGACTTCCTGCGGCACTGTCGGCCTGTTGATTCATACGGCCAAAATCTATGATGGGATTAATGATTACAACAACGGCGGCGACGTTGCGAACGACACTATCCATTTTGCTGTCAGCAAGGAAAACCAAATGTTGCTCAAGGCCGAAATCAACGGGGAATCGGACACGGTGATGTATGATTCTGGGGTCAACTCGTTTGCCTTGATGATGTACACGCCAAGCACCAAGCCCGAAGGGATGAAGTTTTACAACATTTCGGTATCGGGGGCCGATAGAAGGTCGAAAGTCAAGGCAACCACTTTACCGGTAAAAATCAGGACAGATATGGTGGTTTCGAAAGGGTTGGGCATGGCGACTCTACACCCCGAACCTCCTATTTGTGAGAAAGAGACTGCTTTGTCCAAATATAACATTATTGGTTTTCAAGGGCTTAACTTGCCTCGTTACATGATTGACTTTACCAACAATCAGATGTATGAAATAGCAGATTCCATAAGCATTGACACGACGGAGTTCATCCCCATCAAATGCAAGTTTTATTTGAATGTTTTGTGGGTCTATCCTCGGATAAACGGTGTTGAATACGAGTGTATCTTCGACACAGGCAATGCAGCCGCAGGAATCTTGTTGCAAGACGAACAACGTATTGAAACTCCTAGGGAGAATGATTATGTGTTTGAAGGCTCGTATGGCATGTCTATTAGTGGTGCCACGAAGAAGCAGTATTTTGTGGTGGCATCTGCAGAGAATCTCAGCATGGCTGACGACGACAAAGAGATTGATGTCATGTATGTGAAATCGATTCCTTCAAACAACATGGGGTTGAGGGCGATTATGAAATATGATTGGATTATTGCAGGTTGGGGCGATAACCCGAAAGTGTATGTCAGGCCGCATGTCACGGATGAAGTGAAGCCGTTCGAGGCACCATCATATCGGGTTTCAGTTATGGACGGCAAACTGATAATCCTCACCCGCCTCATCAACGGCAACGAGAAGTTCAAGGTTGGTGACCAAATCATCTCTGTGAACGGCGAGAGAATCACCGAGGAGAACATCTGCCATTACTACGACCTGCTGACCGAAAACAAGGACTGGTCGGGGTTTGAGATTGAGGTGAAGTGAGAGATTTTTTGAAAAAAATGAATGAGATTAAGAAATAATCCGTATTTTTGCATCGTTAAATACAAGTATCGGATAATTTAATATCTATTTTTGTTCTTAAAATATTCGATTGAATGATTTATACGATATGGCGGATTACTACGAATATTCAATACCAGAATTGGTGCAACTCCTTGGGACGCGCTTCAAGGACTACCGTATGCGTTCCCGCATGACCCAAAAGGACGTGGCTGAGCAGTCGGGCCTGACCATCAACACCATCCATAAGTTTGAGAACGGACTGGCACCCAATATGTCGCTCAGCACTTTCCTTTTGCTGTTGAAGGCTGTTGGCTGCATCAATGGCCTTGACGATCTGATGCCCGAACTTCCCGAATCGCCCTATCTCATGAAAGAAAACGGCAAAAAGGCACAGCGCATCAGGCATACCTCATCGGAGACGAACAAGTGAAATTGAAAAGCCATGACGACGACAAGAATACTGAAAGTGATGTTGTGGGGGCGGGAAGTCGGGAGGCTGTGCATCGACCCGCGCCGCCATTTGCCTTATTTCGAGTACAACCGGGAATGGATCGGAACGGGACTCGACATTTCGCCCTTGGACGCTTCCATCAAGCTGCCGCAAAACCTTCGCCCCATCTTCGGCGCATCGGAGAAGATATACCAGAAACTCCCGCCGTTTTTGGCCGACTCGCTGCCCGACGCTTGGGGAAATGCGCTTTTTGAACAATGGCGATTGCAACAAAAAATCAAGCCAAGTGAGATAACGCCGTTGGACAAACTCGCTTTTATCGGAAAGCGGGCTGTGGGTGCGTTGGAATTCATCCCCGAAACATCCAACTTCGACCCAAAAGAGGACATCAGCCTGAAGGCGTTGATTGACTTGGCCGGGCAAATCTATACGCAACGCGAGAACGTTAGCATCGCCCCAGAGCAGTCGCTCACCATGCAAGCCCTGATGACGGTGGGCACTTCGGCTGGTGGACGACAGCCTAAAGCCATCATTGCCATCAACCGCGAAACGGGGGAGGTCCGCAGCGGACAACTGGGCGCGTTGGAAGGATTTGAGCATTGCATCTTGAAGTTCGGCATCAAGGAACGCTCGACGGCGGAGCTTGAAATGACCTACTATGAGATGGCGCAAAAGGCTGGAATTCAGATGATGCCAAGCTGGCTGATGGATGTTGAAGGCGACAAACATTTCATAACCAAACGCTTCGATAGGGAAGGTGGTAGGAAACTCCACATGCAGACCTTGGCCGCACTTTATCCCGAAGCCGACAGCTACGAACGTTTGCTTTGGGTTTGCCGAAAAATGCGGCTTTCCGAACTTGACAGCGAAGAGATCTTCCGCCGGTTGGTTTTCAACGTTTTGGCTAACAACACCGACGACCACAACAAGAATTTCTCTTTCCTCATGGACGAGCAAGGGCGGTGGAGACTTTCGCCTGCCTACGACTTGACCTACATCTTCAACACGGGCGGTTTCCTTCCAGAAACTCGGCATTGCCTGATGTTTCGCGGAAAGTTCGAGGGCATTACGAAGGACGAAGTGATGGAACTGGCTGCTGAAAACGGCATACGCAAGGCGGAGACTATCGTCAACGAGGTCGGGAAAGCCGTTTTGGAGTTTCGTCCATTGGCCGAGCGAAACGGTGTGAAAGAACAATGGATTTCGGCAATTGAGAACACGCTTAGCGAAAACCTTGCGTTTTGGGGATTGGCAAGTGCAAAGGCAAACCGAACGGAGCCAGTTGGCGACGTTGCAAAAAAAATTGTTTTTGAAGTTTTGCAGGTTTTGTGACTAAACTAATCGTCTCAAATACTCCACCGCCTCCGGCCCTTCATTAAAAATCAAATCCAAAACGCTCAAATCGGACGCAAAAGGAAGTTTTTCGCTAAACACTTGGTAATAAGTGGGGAAGAGACGCGAATCCACGTTTTTTTTCGGGCTGAAAGCCTCGCGCAAGTCGTTTTCCGCTTCGCGCACATAGTCCGTCGTGTGTGCGATTTCCTTCTTGGTTTTCAGCATCTTCAATACGGCTTGCAAGGCTGCGTCGTTCAAGTCGATGAGGCGGTCGAAATGGCCTTCGAAAACGGGCCTCAGATAGTCGTAATAATGGTCGAAATAGGGCGAAGCCTTGTAGGCCGACTCCAGGCATCGGCTGTGGATGTGCTGCCAAGGCTCGATGGTGCTGATGGCCACGTCCTTGGTCATCGTGTGGTTGCCGTTGACTTTCACGACGGGCACGCTCAGGCTCTCCACGCCGTTGGCCGTCATCACGCGGCAGCGGTTGCGGTAGGTCTGCTTGTGGTAGGTTTCCCAGATTTCAATAACAGGCGCGTCTTCTTGCAGAAAACGCGCCATGTAGCTGATGCTGGGGAAATAGGCTGTGGTGAAAAGCGTCATTTCAGCAGTTGTTCCTCGACGACTTTTCTGTATCCTTCTTCCGGCAAAGCCCCCACCTGCATCATGGGTTGGCCTTCCATGGGGATGAAGAGCACCATTGGGATGCTGCGCACTTGGAATGCCGAGGCCAATTCGCGCTCTTGGTCGGTGTTCACCTTGTAAACCAAGAGTTTGCCGTCGTATTCCTCGGCCATGCGCTCCATGATGGGCGCCACGCGGCGGCACGGGCCGCACCAGTCGGCATAAAAGTCGACGATGGCGGGCAGCTTGCCCTTGTAGTTAAAGGTGTTCGGGTCTTTCTCGAAGTCCCAAACCTTTTTGATGAACTCCTTGTAAGTCAAATGAATGACCTTCGATTCTTTCTTCTCTTCTTGTGCGTTGGCCGTGATGCCAAAAGCCAAGACGAGCATTGCGATGAGGATGCTTTTTTTCATTACGATGCTTTTTTGTGACGGCAAAAATACACAAACTCTTGGGATTTTTCTCAAAAACATGTTCCAATTTCGCCTTTTTTTCTACTTTTGCAGCTTCAAATCAAGGCTAATTTTTATGCTAAACACTTGTAAATCATTGATTATCAATGTAATGGTAGGGGGGGGGTAAATCTCCTTTCCATGTTTTTCCATACCCTTAGTCCAAGACGGGCCGAAATGGCTTGTCTTTGATTTTTTTGTGCCTATCGGGGGATTAACCAACCCCGGCAGACCAATCTTGAATCTTGAATTTTAAATCTTTAAATACCAAATCTTTAAATTTCAACACAATGAAACAAACTAATCTGAAAGCCTATGAATCTCCCAAGGCGGAGGTCATAGAGATTGAATCGCAGGGCGTTTTGTGCGCCTCGGGCGACGCCACAAGAACCGGCGGAACGAATGACATGGGTATTAACAACATCGGAGGATGGTAAAAAAGGAGGAAACGATGAAAAAAGTAGCTTTGGCAATCGCAATGGCAGCCCTCGTATTGTTGGCAGGCTGCAAGAAAGACAAGGAAACCACGGGAACCACGATTACGGCTTCCATCGAACAGCAAACGGGCAACGGCAGCAGGACCTCTATTGTCCCTGCACCTGACGACAAAGCCGAAATCCATTGGACGGATGGCGACAAGATTGTGGTCAACAACGGCACGTCGAGCCAGACTTTCAACCTCACCTCTGGAGCGGGAGGCAAGACTGGCACCTTCACCTACAATGGCGAGTACACGTTTAGCGAAAACAACATTGCCGTCTATCCTGAAACATCGACCATCGGCAGCGACGGGATAACCGTCACCTTGCCTGCCAACAAGACCCTCGATGCTCCCGGCACTGGTGTGAACCCCATGATGGGCATCTTCAGCGACCCTGAGCAACTGACCTTCACCGCCCTCGGCGGCGCGTTGGGCATCGGCTTGAAAGGCGACAACATCAACATCACTGCGGTGGAAATCGTATCCAACGCGAACGAGCAACTGAACGGCACGTTTACCTGCACGACCAGCAATCCCCAAATCAACGTTACTTCTTCGGACGATGCAGACGCGAAGAAGATGAGACTGACCTGCACCACCACGCTGACCGCAACGCCGCAGTATTTCTACTTCCCGCTGCCCGTGGGTGCCTTGGCAGAAGGCTTTGCGCTGAACGTTTACGGCGACGATGCCACCAACCCCTTGTTCAGCAAGAGCACGACTGATGCCTATGTTGGTGTAATTGAATTGAATAAACTGAACCGAATGCCCGATGTGCCAGTGACGGTTGGCCCAAGATCCTTCACCGTAGACTTCAATGACGGCATCCTTCCCGAAGGCTGGACGACCATCGATGCCGATGGCGACGGCTACAACTGGGTGCTTGACACGGAAGCCGAGTCTGCCTATGGCTATAACCAAAGCAATGCAGGTCTCAATGGCAGCCACATGATTCTCTCTGGCTCGTACCATAAAACTGCAGGTGCTCTCC
Organism: uncultured Bacteroidales bacterium; assembly: GCA_946410535.1. Next base: position 960 of record CAMKAR010000129.1, on the reverse strand, counting down.
ATCCTGACAACTACCTTGTGTCGCCTAAAGTGACCTTGCGCAGCGGCAGCACCTTCAGCTTCTGGGCTGGCGCACAGGACTATAAGTATCCCGCCGAGCATTTCGGCGTGTTTGTCTCCGACAACGGCACGAGCGACTGGACGATGGTCCAGGAGTGGACGATGGAAGCCAAGGGCGCGAGTGGCGACAAAGGATTTGGCCGCGACGGCAACACCCGTGACCAAGGTCGCTGGTATTACTTCAGCGTCGACTTGAGTGCCTACGCCGGACAAAGATACATCGCCATCCGTCACTTCAATTGCTCCGACCAATTCTTTTTGAATGTCGATAATATCAGATTGGGCGACCCCGAACCCGGGACCTCATTCTCACAGAACTTCAATAATTCTGTTTTGCCCGAAGGCTGGACCACCATCGACGCCGATGGCGACGGCTACAACTGGGTGCTTACCAATCAAATGGCAGTCTATGGCTATAGTGCTCCCAATGATGGCCACTATGGAACCGTAGGGATGACTTCAGGCTCATACCATGGATCTGTTGGCCCCCTTACTCCCGACAACTACCTTGTTACGCCTAAAGTGAACTTGGTTCAGGGCAGCACCTTCAGCTTCTGGGCTTGCTCCCAGGATGCCGATTATCCCGCCGAGCACTTTGGCGTGTGCGTTTCCGACAACGGCACGGACGGCTGGACGATGGTGCAGGAGTGGACGATGACCGCCAAGGGCGCGAGTGGCAACAGAGGCGCAGGCCGCGACGGCAACACCCGTTACCAAGGCAACTGGTATCAATATACCGTCGACCTGAGCACCTACGCCGGAAAGAAGTACATCGCCATCCGTCACTTCAATTGCAGCGACAATTTCTTTTTGAAAGTCGATAATATCAGATTGGGCGACCCCAACCCCGGGACCTCATTCTCACAGAACTTCAATAATTCTGTTTTGCCCGAAGGCTGGA
>CAMKAR010000128.1 GCA_946410535.1 uncultured Bacteroidales bacterium | reverse complement strand
CCCCTCTCCGTCGTTTGCGGGTGCAAAAGTACTACCTTTTCCCTAACTGACAATGACTTTTTTTGAAAATTTTTGCATAAATATCGTATCTAATTGATTATCTGATAGAAAATTTTTCAAATTTTTCCATTATTTGGGATTCATTGGCACAATTTTCCATGATTTCAACCCTTTTTGGTGCTTATTTTGACGATTCGTATCTGCAAAAAAAGGACTTTCCAATGCTTTTTTAAAGACGAAGCGAGCAAAAACAAACAAAAGACAGACTAAGACAGCCTTCTACACCTTATTAATATATAATGCTTGTGAACATTTTTCGTGAAAAAACGACATTCCCTTGTACAAAATCGCTATTTTTGCGCCAAATAAAGCAGCATGAAGTCCTATATTCGATTATTTCTGCTTTGGGTGCCCATATTAATAATAGGTGTGGCCCAAGCCCAGTCTTTCAGCAACGACTTTGAGAACCAGCCCCATTGGAACTATCCGTGGACCAATTTCCGTATCATCAACGACCCTTTGGCTTCTGAAAGCAACCACATTTGCCTTTGCGACTCCATCCATGAATACGGCTTTGGCTTCAACATTGGTGACACCATCATGGGGCATGAGCCATTCCAACGCAACCTCAATTGCCAACTCGAATTCCTCTTCAAGGCCAGTGGGCATCCGACCCAAGCCCTGTTCGTGGTTTCCATTGACGATGCCAAAGGCAACCGCTTTTGGCAGGCCTATCCCTTAGCGGAATTTGCCAACGACACGACTGACTGGTCACGGTTTTACTTTAATATCAATTTCCCTTACGACTACTTTCACGGGGCGCAAATCAAAGGCTATATGTGGAACCGAGGCCACGAAGTCTTGTGTTTTGACGATGCCCGATTGGAAGTCAAGCCGATAATAACACCAAGTTATCTGCCTGAAATTGAGAAAGATTCATCGACACCCACATGGCCTTTCGACATTAACGCCAACGACATCATCCCCATTGTGGAATATATCGACTCAAACGGCGACACGCTCACCAATACCTCAGTGATGGAAACACGGTTCGAGACCACTATAACTTTCTCAGACCCAAACTATTGGGAATTGGACGAGACAGACAGGAATCTCCAAATCAAGACCGAAACGACTTTCAAGGAAGATGTCAAACTGCTGAGGTTGGCCTTTGTCGTTCCTCTGCCCGATGGGAAAATCACCGTTTACCGCAGAAACCAGCACATCGACACGACCCTTTTGCAGCCTTCATACTACCTTGACCGAGAAGGATTTAGCATCACTAACGACACCTTCAGCATTTCAACTTACCACAACACGGGCATATCATCGTTGCAACTGGACGTTGAGCAGCGCACCGCTTGCTTCAACATCGACTATTGGCGCGACCATCCCCTGCTACACTATCCAATGCGATCGGACACGAGCGACTATTTCGAGGACATTTCCTACCGCGAAATCAAGGAAGGCGACGTGCTGAAAGGCGAGTTTAGCCTCTTCTACAACGGCCCGGAAGAATTACCGCGCATCATGCCTGTTTGGGACGGCTACCAATCGGCCTTCATCTTCACCGAACACGCCGACTGGACCAACCTACGCACCCACAGGGCTGCCTTGTTCGGGAACGAGAACATCACGAGACCCGAAGATGCCACCGGAGGATTTTGCCACTTCAACATCCCCGTCACGAAAAGCGTTTTTTATTGGAATCCCGACCAGGTGACCAATGAGAAGACCAGCGAGGGAAATTTTCCAGGACTTGTGGCTTCCATCAAGACAGATAAAGAATTTCTTAAGCTATTGAAAACCATTAAGAAAGAAGGCTTTGAAATCTGCCTGCACTCGCCCGAGATCTACACCACCATCCCGAGCGAGTTTCCGAAAGCCATGCGTTTCATGAAGCGGAACTTCGGCAGCGTCACTTGGATCGACCACGGCTACAACAACGGTCCCGACAAGAACCGCGAGGACCTTGTGTGTGACGGCCTGCTGCCCGAATCGCCCTACTTCGCCGCCGACCTATGGAAGAAAAACGGCGTGCGCTACCTTTGGAACGCCTACTACGAGGAGCACAGGATGGAAGACTTCAACTTCGACAGCCATTTCGTGCAACCTTACGACGGATTTGGCGATGCCCTACCCAACCGCCAAATCACCACCTTGCCCGATGGAAGCAACGACTTCGTCCTTTGGTCGACGCCCTCCACGCTCGAAGTGAACGAAGACAACCAGTGGTATTACTTCTTCGACTCAAAAAGACTTCAACATCTTGTAGACCAACATGTTGTATTCATCACCCACATCTACCCCGGATGGACTAACCTTTGGCGCGGCTTTTGGCAATACAACGAAAACGGCACCATAGTGGCCATGCCAGGCTTTAATTTCGCGTTAGGCCAACTCGCCCGTTTGCGCGACGAAAAGAAAATCCTACCCACCACGATAGAGCAGTACCTCAGCCATTACGAAAAACTACAAAAACTTGATTACCAAATCATCGACAAAAACACCATTAGACTAACCAACCATAGTGAAGCCATCAAGGGACTGACCCTGCTTTGCGCCAAGCCCATCGTTGTGGAAGACAAAATCATCGATTTCCGCAAAGTGGACGAAGGCTATTTGGTGTGGTTTGATTTGGGCAGAAACGAAACAATAACCATAAAATACAGAGAATGAAAAAACTATCCATATTCGTAAGCGGCAACGGCACCAACCTGCAACGCATCGCCGAATATTTTTTGGAAGACTACGACATCAGGATTGTGAATGTCGTCTGCAACAACCCCAAGGCTTACGCCATAGAGCGGGCCAAGAAACTGCGCATCCCCGTCAAGATGATCGACAAGCAAGAATTCAACAGTTCAGCTTTCGTGAAAGAAATGCAGGGCCTTGGCATTGACCTGATTGTGCTGGCCGGTTTCCTTTGGAAGATTCCTGAAGAGCTTGTCAAAGCCTTCCCGAACAAGATCGTCAACATCCACCCTGCCTTGTTACCCAAATACGGCGGCAAGGGCTTCTATGGCGAGCACGTGCACGAAGCCGTGGTGGCAGCCAAAGAGCCTTATTCGGGCATCACCGTGCACTACGTCAACGAGTTGTACGACAGCGGCGAAATCATCATGCAAGCCCAAGTGCGATTGGACGAAAAAGAAACGCCCGACTCTCTTGCGGCGAAGATCCACAAGTTAGAGCAGGCGTATTTCCCGGTGGCGATTGATTATGTCTTAAGGTCACAAAACTGACAAAACCCACAAAACAGTTTTTACGATGAGCGACTTGCCCAACCGGGCAGTCGCAGGAAAGCCGCCGGTTGGCAGCTTTCCTCATACTGCTTTATAGGTTTCCTTGTTTTGAAGGTTTTGTGACAATTGCATCACTCCGTCGGCAAGGCCTTGAAGCCATTGCCCATAATCTCGGAGCTTTCGATCACGTTGACGAAAGCGTTAGGGTCGAGGAAGCGGAGGTTGGATTTCAGCTTCACCAAGTCGGTGCGGTTCAAGGTGACATAAATCATCTTGCGTTCAGCGCCTTGATAGAGGCCGCTGCCGGCAAACACCGTGCCGCCCCGGCTCAGGTCCTTGATGATATAATCGCGCACTTCGTCGATCTTGTCGGTAACGATGAAAGCCGTCTTGTAGCTCTTCACGCCGTCAACAACGAGGTCGATGACCTTGCCTTCGATAACGATGATGATGATGGAATAGATGGGCAGGCGGATGTCGCCGAAGGCCACCAGGGTGCTCAGCGTGATGCAACCGTCAACAATCATGACCAAGGTGCCAAGGCTGATTTTAGTGTATTTGTGCAAAATCATCGAGATGATGTCGGAGCCGCCGCTCGTCGCACCCGAACGGAAGATGAGACCGATGGCCACGCCATAGATGAGGCCAGCCACGACGGTATTCAAGAAGTAGTCGGGCACGAAAAAGCCGCCATCATGCGGAATCTGCACCATCGACAAGCCCTCGATAGGAGCCTCCATGATCTTGCCGTCGAAAATCACGGGGTTGTAGCCCCAAACGCTTTCGAGTACGAAGGTAAAGAGGAAAATCAACGCTGTCGAAAGAATGGTCTTGAACCCGAACTTGGGACCCAAAATCAAGGTGCCGATAATCAAGAGCGGCACGTCCATGCAGATGGCGTAGAGCGAAATCTTCCACGGCCACAGTGTGTTGAGCACGTTGCTCAAGCCGTAAGTCCCGCCAGGAGCCATCAAATAAGGGTTGACAAACATCACGTCGCCGATGGCGAACAAAGCCGAGCCTAACACCAATAAGGCATAGGCGAGAATCTGCTGCTTCAATTTCTCGTTTTTCATTTCCAAAGAATTAAATATCAATGATTTGAATAATTTTCAGACCTAATTTGAGGCCGCAAAGGTACGAAAAAATGTGCTTTGCAGTCGGCGATAAGCGAAAACTTAGTATTTTTGCAGGCGGAAACGGCGAAGCCCAATACTGCGTTTGGACCCGTAGTTTAATGGATAGAATAAAGGATTCCGGTTCCTTCGATCAGGGTTCGATTCCCTGCGGGTTCACAAGACGGCAAAACACATGAGCCATGAAAATCCTAATCATCGAGGACGATAACAGTTTGAGGGAACTGATGGAAAAAGCCTTGGCGGTAGACGGCCACGTCGTCGAAACCGCTGCCAATGCCAAGACCGCCATGATGAAAGCCGACATCTACGACTACGACTGCGTCCTCTTGGACATCATGCTGCCCGACGGCAACGGCCTCGACATCTTGCGCCAACTGAAAGCCCTTCACAAGCAGGCCGGCGTCATCATCATATCGGCCAAAGACTCGCTCGACGACAAGGTGACCGGCCTCGACCTCGGAGCCGACGACTACCTCACCAAGCCTTTCCACATCGCCGAACTCTCGGCCCGCGTGAAAAGCGTTTTCAGAAGAAGGCAGCAACACGGTGAGCTTTTCATAGAATGCGGCAACGTGAAAATCGTGCCCGACACACGGCAGGTTTTCGTCGACGGCAAACCCATCGAGCTGCTCAAGAAGGAATTCGACATCCTGCAATTCTTCATGACTCGTCCGCAACGCGCCATCAGCAAAGGAGCATTGGCCGAAGCCGTTTGGGGCGACTATATGGACCAAGCCGGCTGCTACGACTTCATCTATGCCCAGATGAAGAACCTGCGCAAACGCCTTGCCGAAGCACATTGCACCTTGGAAATCAAGACCATACATGGCTACGGATACAAATTGGAGACGCAATGAAACTCAATCAACGCATCATAGCCCACATATCCGTGGCATCGGTAGTGCTGTTTACGTTATGGGCGGTCTTTTTCTATATCATCGGCAAGCGTAGCATCTACAAGCATGTCGACACCGTGCTTGAGCAACAGTCAAGCAAGATCATCAACCATTTCCTCCTTGACGACAAACTGCCCGATGCCATGTCGGGCATTACGGGAACGATGGCCTATTCCATCGAGAGAGTCGCCGAAGAATACCTGCAAGAGCACCCAACCATCGAATATCATACCACTGAAAAGCACATTGATTTCCAAGACGAGAAAGAAAAGGTGCGGGAACTGACCCGCGCTTTCCGGAAACGGGATGTTTGCTACAAGCTCACCATAGATGCGCAAGCCTACACATGGAATGACACGATCGACTTCGTCATCTACAGCATCATCGGCTTGGCCGTCATCCTGCTCACTGTTGTCATCATCATCGTCAGCCTCACCGTGTTTGACAGTATGCGCCCTCTCTACCGTCTGACCGAGTGGGTGCGCAACCGCGAAGTCAACGGAAAGATACCCAAGCCCGACAATCGCATCAAGACACAGGAAATCAAAGAGATAGAATCCGCAGTTTTGGAAGCCTCTGAGCGCTCGAACCAACTCTTTGAAGAGCAGAAACAATTTATCGGCAATGCCTCACACGAAATCCAGACACCGTTGGCCGTATGCCGCAACCGCCTTGAGCTTTTGGTCGACAACACACAGCTCGACGAGCACCAGCTCAGCGAGATTGAAAAGACCCTCGACACGCTCAACTACATTTCGAGGCTCAACAAGTCGCTGTTACTGCTTTCCAAGATCGAGAACCACCAATTCAAGGAAGAAGTTGAGGTCAACATCGACCTGCTTGTTGCCGACACGCTCGAAAACCTCAAGGAAATCTATGGGAATTTGGGCATCATGACCTCTTTTTCGGAAAAAGGGCGCATCATCGCCCACATGAGCCCGACCCTCGCGTCCTCATTGGTAAGCAACTTGCTGAAAAACGCTTTCGTCCACAACAGGCCGAATGGCAGCATTACAGTTGAGACGATTGGCAACATTCTGACCATCTGCAACACCGGAGACGACGAAGCCCTTGACGAGAAAGCCATATTCCAAACCTTCTACAAACGGAGCGACAATGCCACGTCGAGTGGCATAGGATTGGCCATCGCCAAATCCATCTGCAACGAATATGGCTTTGAAACAAGCTATCAATTCATTGATAATCAGCATTGTTTTT